>NZ_JAUBOJ010000089.1:0-19687 GCF_036700185.1 Microcoleus sp. BM001215392
ACTAATAACTAATAACTAATGACTAATGACTAATGACTAATGACTAATGACTAATAACTGATGACTATCACGAACAGAGGGCGCGTTCACTACTAAAAATCCAACATGAAAACCCTGTTAAAAAAACTGTTGGTTCCCCACCACTTGGAGTACCTAGCACTAAATCGAGACTTTTTAATCCAAGAGACATCTCTGCAAGTGCAGCGCTTTGCGGACTCTCCAGCAGAAGTAGCGGCCGGCAACGATGTTCGCATTCCCTTTCCCGAATTGGTGGGAACTGAAGAAATTTTAATCGATATTTTTGAAGGGCGGTTGCCAAATTTTGAATTAAAATCGATGACGCGGGTATTAGAAAATGGCTCGCGCCTTTATTTTGATATGTATATTGTCGAGTTCACCAATGACGATAATTATCAGAGATTAATTGTATTTTTTGAAGACGTAACCGACAGGATGGGTTTGGAACAAACTTTAGTCCAGGCTACCAATGAAATGAATATTTTATTGAGTACCTTAGCCGCCACTAATAATTATGTCGAAAAAATTATTACTTCCATGGCCGAAGTTTTGTTAGTAACAACAAGCTCGGGAAAAATTAAAAAAGTCAATCAAGCCGCTCAAGATTTGTTCGGCTACAGCGAATCAGAATTAGTCGGCCAGCAAATAGACGCTCTTGCTGCGGAGGGTGAATCTTTGCAAGCAGTCAGCCAAGATATGACTCAACTTTCTCAAACGAACACCGAAGTAATTTGCAGCGCAAAAACTGGAGAAAAGCTCACAGTTGCGTTTTCCTGTACGGCGATTCCCAGTGAAATGCAAAGGATTTATGAATCTTCGGCCGCCCTCCAAGATTTCGTCTACATCGGTCGCGACGTTACAGACAGACAGCGCTCCCGCAAACGAAAAGTAGCTCAGTACGTCACCACTCGCATCCTCTCAGCATCTGAAACTATCAAAAAAGCTTTAGCAGCAATTCTTCCCGTGATTTGCGACAGCTTGGGATGGGATACGGCAGAACTTTGGATGTTAGAATCTGGGGAAAAATTGGTGTCAGGAAATAAGAGGATAACTGCGGTTTCCGACCCCAATCTGCTGCGGTGCGTCGCCAGTTGGCAAAAACGCTCAGTTTCGCTCCCCAAATTTGCCGAAGTTGCCCAACAAATCACCTTTGGATTAGGCGAAGGATTGCCCGGTATCGTTTGGGCCAGCGGTTCCCCTCAATGGATTGCAGATGTTACAGAAAGTGATAATTTTCTGCGCCGAGAAATTGCTGCCGAAGAAGGACTGCACGGAGCTTTTGGCTTCCCGATTTTGGGTGACTACGAGCAGGAAAATTCTGCAAGGTCTGTGTTGGGGGTGATTACTTTATTTAGCTGCGAAGTACATTGCTTTGATGAAGAATTGCTCCAGACAATGGCAACAATTGGCAGCCAACTCGGTCAATTTATTAAGCGCAAGCAAGCCGAAATAGCTTTGCGAGAAAGCGAAGAACAACTGCGAGATTTATTTGAAAATGCTACTGACTTAATTCAAAGTATTGGAGCAGACGGTCATTTTTTGTATGTAAATCGGGCTTGGCGAGAAACTCTGGGCTACAGCGAAGCAGAAATTGCTGAAATGACTGTTTTTGATATTATTCATCCTAACAGTTCCCCGGAATCGATGGATATATTGTATCAAGCTATTACGCAGAAAAATCTTGATGAAAATACAGTTTATCCTGACTATATTCAAGCAATATTTATTACTAAACATTCCGAACAAATCTTGCTAGAAGGCAGCATAAGCTGTAAATTTTCGGAAGGTTCGCTAGTAGCGATTCGCGCTATTTTGCGAGATATAACTGCTAGAAAAATGGCTGAGGATGCCTTGGCAAAGTCTGTGTCATTGCTGCAAGCAACCTTTGATTCAACTGCTGACGGTATTTTAGCTATTGACCGGAGCGGAAAAATAGTAACTTTCAATCGAGAGTTTGTGGAAATGTGGGGCATACCTAACGAAATTATGGCACTGCAAGACGACGCCACACAGATCGCTTTTGTGCAGAACCAACTCAAAGACCCTCAAGCATTCCAAGAGAGAATAGAATCGCTTTACGAGCAGCCCGAAGCCGAAAGCTACGACTTGTTGGAATTTCAAGATGGCAGATTTTTTGAACGCTATTCGGAACCGCAGCGGCTGGGAGATAAAATTATAGGCAGAGTCTGGAGTTATCACGACATTACCGAACGCAAGCAAGCAGAAGATGCCTTGCGGGAAGAACAAGAAAAATCAGAAAAGTTGCTGTTAAATATCTTGCCCAAGGCAATAGCAGAACGGCTCAAGCAAAACGAAACTACTATTGCCGAATACTTTCCGGAAGTGACTGTTTTGTTTGCAGATATTGTGGGCTTTACAGCTTTGTCTAGCACCATGAATCCGATCGACCTTGTGGAACTCCTGAATAAGATTTTCTCAAGATTTGATTTGTTGTGCGAACGGCACGGCCTTGAGAAAATCAAGACTATCGGCGACGCATACATGGCGGTGGGAGGGCTGCCGTATCCCCGGGCAGATCACGCAGAGGCGATCGCCCAAATGGCCTTGGATATGCAAACAGAAATAGCTCGGTTTAATGCTCAGAATAAGAAATATTTTAGCATCCGCGTGGGCATTCACAGCGGCCCTGTGGTTGCCGGAGTAATTGGCATCAAAAAGTTTATTTACGATTTGTGGGGCGATACGGTAAATCTTGCTTCCCGGATGGAATCTCACGGTTTGTCTTGGCGGATTCAAGTCAGCGAAACTACTTATCACTTATTGAGGCACAAATATTTGTTTCAGGAGCGGGGAATTATTGAAGTTAAAGGCAAAGGTGGAATGAAAACTTATCTGCTGGTTGGGAAAAAGTCCGTGGACAGTTGACCTGTGACCTGTGACAGCGGTCAGCCGACAGGGGTCAGCGCTCATGAGCCCGATCGCTAAAAGTGTTGCTAAAGTTAGTTAGCAACATTTTTAGGATCAGACTTATGGAACTTACTAACTTGTTGGCAAATTTACGATCGCCCGCCAGATTTGTCGATCGCCATCCTGTGACAGTTGCACCGTCAACTTCTCTTTCCCAGGCCCTCGCCCTGATGTCTCGGGCGACAAACCCTTGCCCGCTTCCGGGTTCAAACACTAGGGTAAAAACATCGATTAATTGCCTCTTAGTTGTCGAGGAAAACCGCCTAGTCGGTGTGCTAAGCCGAGGAGATATGGTGAACTTAGTTGCCGCATCCAGATGGCAAGAAATGAAAGTTGCCGACGCCATGACGCGGAGTTTAATAGTCTTAAAAGAATCAGAATTTACCGATATTTTTACCGCATTTAAGCTATTTTGTCAACACTCGATCGATTGTTTGCCAATTGTGGACGAACCAGGTCAACTCGTAGGTTCAGTCAGCGCAGAAATGATTCGCCCAGTCATGTATAGCTGGATGGAGGTACTGCACCCAGAAGTTGCAAAACGCACGGAAGCACAATCAGAAGTGTTAGAAGCCCAGCCACAGTCAGCCTTCCCCAGCAGCGACAGCAACGAGGAACAACTGGAACTCACCCTAGATTTGACCCGTACCGGCAGTTGGCAGTGGCACATCGCCACCGGCAAAATCGCCGGAAACGACAGCGGTTTCCGGCTGATGGGTTTAAGACCCGGAACCGACGAGTTAAATTATCAGGTTTGGCGCGAGCGCGTGCATCCAGAGGATATCGGCCGAGTCGAGTCAGTCCTCGCCCGCGCCCTAGAAACCCGCACCGACTACGAAAGCGAATTTCGCCTGATTTATCCCGACGGCAAGCTGTACTGGCTTTTGGAAAGGGGTAGAGGGATTTACAGCTCCACGGGTGAGGCTGTGGAGATGGCGGGGATCTCGATCGACATTACGGAGCGCAAACACCTAGAAATTGCCCTCCAAACTTCACAAGCCCAACTCTCGGACATTCTCAATAGCGCCACTCCCTCAATTTGCAGTTTTCGAGTATTTGGCGATCGAGATTGGCAGTACGATTACTTCTCGCGCGGCCACCAGCAAATCTTCGGCTACACCGCAGAGGAACTCATGGGAGACAAAGGCCTGTGGCTGTCGCGGGTGCTGCCGGAAGACCTGGAAAACATCATTTATCCGGAATACGACAACATTTTTGCCGAACGGGTAGCCTCATTAGAGTATCGGTTTTGTCGCTCAGACGGCGCTTGGCGCTGGATTGCCGACGTGATGAGTTCCCGGCGCGACAGTGCCGCAGGTTGCTGGATTGTCACCAGCGTCGCTACAGACATCACCGATCGCAAAAATGCCGAAACAGCCCTGCGCCAGAGCGAAGCCCGCTACCGGGCGATTGTGGAAGACCAGAGCGAACTAATTTGTCGCTACCTCCCCGACGGCAAATTCACATTTGTCAATCAAGCTTACTGTCGCTATTTTGGCGTGCAGCCGTCCGACTTGCTCGGCAACAGCTTTATGCCGCTGATTTTAGAGGAAGACCGAGCAATTTTGCAGGCACAATATGCTTCTCTGTCTCCCTCGGATCCTGTTTTTACTTGCGAACACCGAGTAATTTTGCCGAGCGGGGAAATTCGGTGGCAACAGTGGAGCGATCGGGCGATCTTCGACGAAAACAAAGCAATCGTCGAGTATCAAGCTGCGGGTCGGGATGTCACCGATCGCAAACAAGCAGAAATTGCTTTGCAGCAACTCAATGCAGAATTAGAACGGAGAGTCCAGCAGGGTAATGAATCCTACGACTTGGCAGTATCTGCCGGCAAAGTGGGGGTGTGGGACTGGAATTTGGAAACCGACGAAATTTACATCGATCGGTCTTTGAAAGCTTTGTTGGGCTATGAGGATGCAGAGATTCCCAACCGCGTGCAAGATTGGATGTCTCTGGTTCATCCCGACGATTTAGTTGCAGTCGAGGCAGCACTGAATGCTTATCTAGAGGGTGTGACAGAAGTTTTTGAAATCGAACACCGGATGCTGCGCAAAGACGGCAGCACCTGCTGGCTACTTATTCGCGGTAGTGCTGTGCGATCGCCGCTGGGCAAGGTTTGTCGCCTCACGGGCACGGATACCGACATTACCGATCGCAAATTGACCGCAGAAAAACTGCAAAACTCCGAAGCCGAACTGCTGGCGCTGTTTAATGCGATGACAGATATCGTGCTGGTTTTCGACGCCAGCGGCCGCTACCTCAAAGTCGCCCCCACGGTTCCCCAACTGCTGTACAAACCGGCTCCTGAAGTGCTCGGCAAAACCCTCGCCGAAATCTTCCCGGAAGCCGAAGCTAATTTTGCCCTGGGGCACATTCGCCAAACCTTGGCATCTGGGGAAACCCACAGAGTTGAATACAGCATGAACATTGAGGGCAAGTTATTCTGGTTTGATGCAAGTATTTCGCCGCTGGGAGTCGATCGAGTGATGTGGGTGGCGCGGGACATTACCGATCGCAAACACGCAGAAGCTGCACTGCAAAAGAGCGAGGAAAAGTTTCGCAATTTGTTTGACGATGCTCCAATCGCGATCGGTTTGGCAAACCTGCGCGACTACCGCACCATCAAAGTGAATGAAGCTCACCGCCAGATGTTGGGCTACAGCGATGCGGAGTTGGCGATCGCGACTTTTACTGAACTCACGCATCCAGAAGATTTACAAGCAGAATTAGAGCAAGTCAAGCAGTTGGTAGAGGGCAATATTCCTCGATTCCAAATGGAAAAACGCTTGATCAAGAAGAATGGCGAGCTGATGTGGGCAAACTTTACGGTGACACTGATTCGCGACGGCGACGGCTTTCCTCTCTACAGCATGGCGGCGATCGAAGATATCAGTTACCGCAAGCGGGCAGAAATGGAATTGCAGCAGTTAAAAGAACGCCTGCACTTTTTACTAGCTTCTAATCCGGCGGTAATTTTTACTACCACACCGCTGGAGGATTTTTGTACTACTTATATCAGCGAAAACGTTAAGGCAATCGTGGGCTACGACCCCCAAGAGGTGTTAGCAGATTCTAACTTTTGGTCCAGTCGCATTCACCCAGAAGACCGGCCGCAATTTCTAGTAAACTTTTCTGATTTGTCTGAGGGTAAAAATTGCATTTGTGAGTATCGCTTTCTGCACCGAGACGGATTTTATCGCTGGCTGCGGACGGAACTGAAATTATTGGTTGACAGCAAGAGTATATCCATCGAAATTATTGGTTACGCCGCCGATATCACCAATTCTAAATCCGCCGAAATCGCCCTGAGGCAGCAGTTCGAGCAAGAACGACTGGTGGAGGCGATCGCCCGTCGCGTCCGCCAGTCTTTGCAATTAGAGGAAATTCTCAACACTACCGTTGCCGAACTCCAGCAAGTCTTGTTAGCCGATCGAGTTTTGGTTTATCAAATTTTACCCGAAAGGAGCGGCCGAGTCTTTGCTGAAGCGGTGGCATCCGGATGCAGCCCGCTGGTCGATCGATTTTTTGGCGAAGAAGTTTTTCCGGAGCAAAATTATCAGCTTTATTTGCAAGGGCGAATTTGTGCCATTTCCGAGGTAGATGACCCCTCGATTACACCTTGTATGGTGGAATTTTTGCAACAAATTCAAGTTAGGGCTAAGTTAGTCGTGCCGATTATTCAGCAGGGCAAAGTTTGGGGATTGCTGATCGCCCACCAGTGCGATGGGCCCCGGGAGTGGCAAGAATGGGAAATGAATTTATTTCAGCAGTTGGTAAATCAATTGGCGATCGCTATTCAACAATCTCTACTCTACCAGCAACTGCAAGCTGAACTGAGCGATCGCAAACAAGCCGAAGCAAATTTGAAAAACTCCCTCAAAGAAAAAGAAATTTTACTAAAAGAGATTCACCACCGCGTCAAAAACAACCTTTGCGTAGTTGCCAGCTTGCTAGAACTGCAATCTAACACAGTTCCCGACGCGCAATTAGCCCTGATGTTTGAAGAAAGTCAGAACCGCCTTTATTCTATGGCTCTGATTCATGAGAAACTCTACCGCTCGACCAACCTGGCTCAAATTAATTTTGGCGAATATCTCGAAGATTTGGTAACGAACTTGTTTCACTCTTACAATATAAGTGACAACCGAATTCTGTTGCAGGTAATAGCTGAACCAATTGCCCTAAATCTTGAGACCGCTACTCCCTGCGGCTTAATTGCTAATGAATTGGTTTCAAATATCCTGAAACACGCTTTTCCTGACGGTGCCAGCGGTACAGTTAGTGTAGAATGCTATCAAACGGGCGATCGAGAAATCCACCTCTTTGTCAAGGACAATGGCATTGGCTTTCCTGAAAACTTAGATTTTCGGAAAACTAACTCGATGGGTTTTCAAGTTGTCTGTACTTTAACCGAGCAGTTAGAAGGAACCCTGGAACTGTCAAGACAAACAGGCACAGTATTTCACTTGACTTTTAACGAGTTAATCTATAATAAAAGGTTTTAAAGCTATGGATTTCACGGAAACAATAATTAATATTTTGATTGTCGAAGACGAACTATTAATTGCTAAAAATTTGTCACAAAAATTAGAAAAGTTGGGATACAAAATCGCCGATATCGTTTCTTCAGGAGCCGATGCTATCCAGCGCGCTCAGGAGCTGAAACCCGATTTAATATTAATGGATATAGTCATCAAAGGTGAGATAGATGGCATAGAAACGGCAGCAATAATTAATCAAAAATTTGACATTCCAATTATTTATACAACTGCTTATGCTGACGACGAAACTTTGCAGCGAGCTGAAAATACTGGTTCTTACGGCTATTTGCTCAAACCGTTTAAAGAAAGAGAACTGCACGCCACTATCAAAATAGCATTGAGCAAACATCAAGAAGCAGTTAAAATGAAAAAAATAATTGCAGTTGCAGCAGCAAAAAGCGAAAATAGATCGCGATTTGTTTCAATGGCTTACCACGATTTAAATACTCCTTTGACTACCATACAGCTATCGGCTGAAATGCTGGAAGATAGTGTCCCAGAAACTACAAATAAAAATGTCGCTCGCATTAAAAAAGCTGTCAGCAATATGAGCGAATTGCTAAGCGATATTTTAATGCTCAGTAAAGCAGAAGCAGGCAAACTTTCCTTAAATTTAAATCAGCTAAATGTGACGGAGTTCTGCACCTCTATTTTAGAAGAACTGCAACCGATCGTCACAGACAAACACCTCGTAAGTTTCCTCGCCCAAACAGAGCGACTGGAGGCTAATGTAGATGCAAAACTGCTGCACCACCTCCTGACTAATTTGCTTTCAAATTCTATCAAATATTCTCCGAACGGCGGCAATATTAGTTTAGAATTAAGCTGCGAAAACCAAAAAATAATATTTTGCGTTCGAGATCAAGGAATTGGAATGACAGCGGAATATGAAGCAAAACTATTTCAGCAGTTTGAACGAGGTGCGAATGTCGGCAAGATTAAAGGCTCGGGTTTGGGGCTGTGCATAGTCAAGCACATAGTTGACCTCCACGGCGGTACCATAAGTGTGGAAAGTGCGATCGGCAAAGGTACTACATTTATTGTGGCGCTGCCTTTTATTAGTTATTAGTCATTGGTCATCAGTCATTAGTCATTAGTCATTAGTCATCAGTCATCAGTCATTAGTCATTAGTCATTAGTCATCGGACTTCTTCCGACTTCCATCGGACTTCTTCCGACTTCCATCCGTTACATCCGTTACATCCGTTATATAATCCGTTGCCGAACTTCCTTCTTCCGACTTCTCGCTTGACTTCCATCCGTTACATCCCGTACATTGCAAGTAAGGCCGAACTTCATTATTCCATAAATCGATTGGGAGACAAAAGCTCGATCGCCGAATCTTTTTCTCCCGCAGCCGAATTAGCAAATCGCTCTGCTAAAGCAGGTACGATCGCCAAAGGATTGCTCAAACCCGAAAAAACGTGCAATCTGGGGCGAGATCCAATTTCCCCGACTACGGGCAGCCGATCGGCGCTGAATGCGACAATACAATCGTGCCAAGTTGCGGGTAAATTTGCCACAGCAGGCAAAACTTTGCCGATACCTGCACGAATTGCGGTTTCGCTCAGGGGCCGATCGACTTTAGCATTCAAATCGGTCAAAGTGCGAGACAGTTGGCCAATCCGCAAACTTCCGTCATTAAACTGAACTGCACCAGCATCTAAAATCGGCGGTAGCAACTCTTTACCCGGTTCATCCCAAAGGTTATCTACCTCAATTTTACTCGATTGTGCTTCCAATTCAAAACGTTTTAATACCGCAGGCATTACCAAAGCCCTGAGTTTGACATCCACAGGTGCCGTCTCCAAAATCTCGGCGCGACTAAAATAAACTCCCGCAGAAATACCCGCAGCCTTCAGCAAACTCCGACTCCAACCTCCAGCACAAATCACCACATTTTCGCAAGCATAGCTTTCGCCTAGCGTCTTGACTCCGCAAATCCGATTTTCCCCTACAATCAACCCAATTACTTCAGCAATTTCTATAGTTCCTCCCAAGCGCAAAAACCCTTGACAATAAGCTCGATTTGTGGCAGTTGGCGAAATGTGACCGTGACGCACAGTTAGAGCTCCGGCGATCGCGCTTTGATTCAGCAAAGGCTCCAACTCGCAAGCTTCTGCAACGCTCAAAAGCTGCGGAGGAATGGCAAAATGCGCGTAATTTGCCGCTACTTTTTCGGCATCAGCGCCCGCATCAATTGTCAGCAACAAATCCAACTCGCGAAACTCAGTATCAGCATCTAATTGGGCAGATAAATTGCGATGGCGTTCGATACCTTCTGCACACAATTGCCGAGTTAAATCAGTCGTACCCGACCAATAAGCCAAGCCGCCGTAACTAAAGCGAGTCGCATTTTGCATCGTCGCATCTCGTTCCAAAAGCAGCACAGCAAAACCTTTTTTTGCGAGTTCGTAACTCACCGCTGCACCAGTAATCCCGCCGCCAACTACAATCCAATCGTAACTTTTCATGGGCAATTTAAAGGGAAAAAAGAAATGATACTTTGATTTTAGAGCAATTATGAAAAGTAGGGACACGGTATTGCCGTGTCCCTACTCCCCGCGCCGGACACGGCATTGCTGTGTCCCTACGCTTGTTCTTCCTTCAAAAAAGTCTCTACCTACAGAAAGAGGCGATGCGCGATCGGCATAACTGCAACTTACACCCCTCGGGAGATGTTTGTGCAGGGAATTTTTTCGTTCAATAGTAGCAATTAGAGTCAGCAAAAAATTAGAAACACCACAGAGGTTTTATGAGTATCGACAAACCAGGCAAAGATATGGAGCGCACTGCGAATCCGGGCGATCGCATTTCCGACGAACCGCAAACCATCGAAGAAAAAGCTCAGCAATTAGCTGTTGACCACGTGCCAGATATCACGGGAGATACAGTTACTGTTCCCACTTATTTCATCGTAGAGGAACCCGAGGGGGAAAAGAAAGCCTTGCACCACGTCAAAGACGCCGAGGCAATTTCTGACGTAATTCGACAGGCCCGGGTTGATGAAAATGGCGATCGCATTTGGGATTAATTTCAATCCAATAACAACGGGTTTTGTACAAAATTTATCGGTAGAAATCATGGAAACAAATCAAAGAAATAGTACGCCCTTTCCGAATGTTCCGCCGATTCTCGAAAGTGACGACAGAGAGTATCGCGACGCTGGTATTACCAGTACAGTTTCAGTTGCAGGCCATCCCCTTCACCCCGTAATCGTCACCTTTCCGGTAGCCTTTTTAGTCGCAGCCGCTGGTACCGATATCGGCTACTGGCTCACCAGCGATCCTTTTTGGGCGAGAGCTTCGGTTTGGCTGATTGGTGCGGGTTTTGCTGCTGGGATTTTGGCTGGTATCACGGGCTTTTTAGATTTTACCAGAATTAAAAGAGTGCGCGAGCGCAGTGCGGGCTGGTTGCACATGGGCGGAAATGTCGCGGCTCTGGTACTTTCGCTGATCAACCTGTTGTTGCGCCAAGGAAATCCGGCGGAGCCGATCGTCTTTACAGGTTTAGGATTGTCGATCGTGGTTGCAAGTTTGCTGGGGGTTACAGGCTGGTTCGGCGGCGAACTAAGTTTTCGCCACAAAGTCGGCGTCATTGGCCCTAGCAGTCAAAATTAGTAGGTTTGCGATCGTTTGTAGTCAGGACTTCAGTCCGTCTTGATTCGTGGATAATCAAGGACTAAAGTCCTGACTACGAACCTTGATTTTTTCGTTTGTAGTTAGGACTTCAGTCCGTCTTGATGCGTGGATAAATTAGGACTAAAGTCCTGACTACGAACCTTGATTTTTTGGTTTGTAGCAAGGACTTCAGTCCGTCTTGATTCGTGGATAATCAAGGACTAAAGTCCTGACTGCGAACCTAAAGATTGTCCGATCCAATCGAGATAAGCCTCGCTCCCAGCGATAATGGGAATCGCAATAATTTCGGGAACTTCATAGGAATGGAGTTCCCGAACTTTTGTTTTTAAAGCCTCAAATTTAGCCAAATCTGTTTTAATTACCAACTGCCACTCCGACTCCGCATGAATCTCACCTTGCCAACTATAGATAGAGCGAATTGGCGACAAACTCACACAAGCAGCAAGCTTGTGTTCAACTAGAGATTTAGCGATATTCTCCGCTTCCACCTCCGATGCAGCAGTTACCAGCACCACCCCAAAATTAACAGCCATAAGGATTTTAGATTTTAGATCCGATGCCCAGGGATTTGATATTCCCGATTACAAATTACCAATTACAAATTACCAATTACAAATTACAAATTACCAATTACAAATTCCCCATGCCCCATGCCCCATGCCCCATGCCCCATGAACAATTACCAATTCTTAATTTCCGAAACTTCCCAAGAATTGACTTTGCACGCCCCAGCTAAAGAAAAGTAGCGCCTAGTAGATTCCGGCAAAATAGCTCCCGCCAACAAAGCATTATCTAAATTAGCTCCTATTAAAGTCGCCTCGCTCAAATCTGCCGCCATTAAATCTGCTTCACACAGCCTTGCCCAATTCAGATTTGCGCCTTTCAAACAACTTCCCCTAAACTTAGCGCCGGTTAAGTTTGCTCCCGCCAACTTCACTCCCCGCAACTGAGCCGCGCTGAAATTCGCTCCCGCCAAATTCGAGCCTTCCAAATTAGCTCCCATCAATTTAGCTTCGCTGACGTTGACCCCGCTCAAATCTGCACCGCACAGATTCACCCCTGTCAACTGCGCTCGCCGCAGACTGACTCCGGTTAATTGAGCACCAAAAAGTTTGGCACTGTTGAGCTTGGCACCGTAAAGGTTTGCCCATTTAAAATTAGCTCCCGTGAGGTTGGCGCCCAGGAAGTTAACTAATTGCAAGTCGGCGCTGCACAAATTGGCATTCCACAACACAGCACTCCGCAGGTTGGCGCCGGTTAAAGTTGCGCCGCTTAACTTTACCCTTGGCAATTTTGCTTTTACCAAGAAAGCTCCGCTCAAATTCGCTTTTGTCAAATCTGCGCCTGAGAGTTTGGCTTCGCCCATTTTGGCAAAACTGAGATTTGTTCTGTGCATCAGTGCGCCTTTGAGTGTGGCTTTGGTGAGAAATGCCCTGCTGAGGTTGGCTCCGGAAAGATTAGCGCGCGAAAGGTTGACTCCGATTAATATGGCTCCGCTGAGATTTGCCCCGCTCAAATCGGCTCCAGCAAAGTCTCTTTGTCCTTTTTCGTAATTGTTGAGCAGTTCGCTAACTTCCATAGGGCGTGATACCTTCTCTGATTGGGGGGTTCGAGCGAGAAATCTTTACTCTTCAGGTTGTTTCAGAAATTCTACTGTTACAAAAATTAGACTGTCTTAGCGTTGGCCTCAAACGGTATAACTCCTGTTAACATTACTCTCTGTTCTAACGCGATCTCTTAATAAAGATTTTATATTGTTCTGGCGGTAGAGATCCCGGTTGCGGTATTTTTGACTTAAAAGTTAATGTTTCGTGACATAGATAGTCATTCCTTAACGATCGACATTAATCTGTAGCTTCAGTCTCAGGTTGCCCTCAAATCCTGCGGGAGGTTTCCAGGAGTTTAAGGCAGCCTTGAGACTCTCAAGGGCGTCTGTTGCTTGCAGCGTCGAGGTTTGAGAGTCGTTAGCCACTTTCGCAACACGGCCGTCTTGTACCGTTAAATCCCACACCGTCTCGCCGCTAACTGCCGCTGGAAGATTAACAGATCGCAGGTACTGATTCAGAGAGGCGATCGCCCCAGCATCCAATCCCGGAGCGCTGACTACTTGCAAGCGAGCAGCAATCTGCTGCTGGCGTGGTGGTGGCGGTGGTGGTGGCGGTAGCACCATTCTCGCAGGAGCTGGAGTCACCGGTAGCGGGCTGCTGCTAGTCTGGGCAAAGCCACGAGTGCGGCCTCTGGTTTGCTCGCGCTCGTCCGCCTGGACAATACCTTCATAGCTGACACCCTGCGGCAATTCCACCGGCACTTGCACCCGACGGCGAGCTCCATCTGGTTCGACTCGCACTTCTTCGCTCACAGCCACAAACGCGGTGTATTCCGACAGTAAGCGATAAGCCAAAGCTGTATTAGTCACAGCTTCCACCAGAGAAGGAGTCTCGCCGCCAAACATTTGATTCATTAAATCTTGAATGCGCGATCGCCCCCAAAGTTGAGCTACCGCCGGATTGCCAAAATCTGTCACAATTGCGGAGGCTGAAGTTGACTCCCGTTGTCTGGCTCCGGATTGAGCAAAATTAACAGGTAAAATCTGCTCGTAAGCTTTGCCGCCCGCTTGAGTGCCGCGGATGCGGAGTTGGCCGTTAGTTCGATCGCTCTTTTTGCCAAACAACACCAGCGGCTGACTTGCAAACAAATCCGGTGGTGCGATCGGATAACTCTCCGGTTTTTCGCCCATTCCTTCCCAACTAATTTGAATATTAGTCAATACCGGACTGTTAATTTGACGGAAAAACTTTTCAGCAGCTTCCGCTGAAGGTTCATCTTGACGAATTACTTGAGACGTGCCTCTACCAACTTCGGCCAAACGGTTGAGCAAAAACCGATTCACCGAACTACCCACACCAAAACTGTAAAGTCGATTGCCCGGTTTTATACTTTGCTGCACCAGGGCGAGCACTTCGTTTTCATTACCAATATAACCGTCCGTAATCAGTACAATACTCCGCAGCCTTTCCGTTGGTGCAGCCGGAAACTTCATCACGGCTTGAATGCCATTGAGCAGTTCTGTACCGCCGTTAGCCTGCAACCGATCGATATAATTAATTGCGCTTTGTCGATTTTGGGCAGTATTAGCTAAAGGAGTAGCGGACAGCGCTTGGGCCGTGTTGGCAAAATCAATAATAGTAAAAGTATCCTTGGGATTGAGTCCTTGAATGAAGCGCCGCATCAACTCCTTAGATTTTGCTAGCGGTTCGCCCTGTTGAGAACCGGAAGTATCCATCAGAAACACGACATCTTTCGGTACAATTTCATTGGTTTTGTAGTTTAATGCTGGAATCAAATAAGTCGCAAAATGACCGCCCCGTTGGTCGGCTTGGCTCAAGACTGTGGCGCGAGTATTTTCGCCTGATACTCGATAGCGGAGAATTAAATCTTTATTGGGAATTGTGTCAAAATTCGCTAGTTGGACGCGCACAAGATTGCCGCTGCGTTCTGTTGTAATTTGATGGGAAGTAGAGCGGACATCGCCGATCGCAACTCCGGCATCGATTTCTACCGAAACAGCGAGATCGCGACCCGATCGCGTACCCGGAGGCAAAAGAGGCGGGTTTAGGCGATCGGCATTAAAACTATCGCCCCCCCGGGCTTCGGGGGGGTTGGGGGGGATCGTATTTTGCGAAATATAGCGCGGGCCTACCACAGTGGGAAACACAAATTCGTAATCGCCACCGGCAAATTTGAGACTCTCGGTGTAGCGAATCGTCACTTCAATCTTTTCTCCCGGTTTGATATTAGCCAGAGACTGAGTAAAAATATTAGATCGTTCTTGTTCCAACAAACCCGCAGTCCTACCTTGCTGGCGAGCTTTTTGGTAAATTTCCAAAGCTTCATCGCGGCGTTTGATATCAGCTTTAATAATGCGAGATCCGATTTTAATTTCCATATCGTCCACCGCCGCTTCATCGGGTAGGGGAAATACATAAACAGCTTCTAAAGATTCGGGAAAAGGATTTTCAAACTTCTGTACAACTTCGACGCGGGAGATATTGCCGGCAATTTTAGCTTTAACTTCAGTGTGTTTGAGAGTAAAAACTTGTTCTGCTGCCGTATTTTGAGTCTTGACGAACAAGCCGCCGACCCGACAGCGAGTTTCGGGCGACGATCGGGCGCGATCGCAACTAACATCGTTACTTGCGAGGATTTTCGGCGGCACAGACGAAGGATTTTGCTGCTTCGGATTGGCCGCGGCCCCATTGGGAGCGAGCCACACACCGCACTCGTTAGCGTTAGCGTTAGCGAAGCGATCAAACGGAAAGCGATCAAACGGAAAGCCCTCGAAGAGGATCGCTGCGAGCAATGCGATACCAGCAGAAAGCAACCGTTGAGGTGATAGAACGCAGACAAACTTCATAGCTGATTTTTTCACAGATTTGAGGTGCTCTGTCTACCATGACTTTACCATTGGCGAAACGTTCCTGAGTTAGCTTTCTGGGAAAAATGACTGAACGGGATTTGAGATTTTAGATTACAGATTTTACAACTTCACAGGCGCAGACTGGGACTGGAATCGGTATTGAGGTCGGTTCGGGCGATCGCCCTGCGATCCCACCCAAAGGCTAAATATTGTATAATAGTTAGATGGCTTAAATAATTTTTAGCTCAAGTTTTCAGTTTCTAATAAATTTAAACTACCATGAGTTTCATCAATCCCAAAACCGACTTTGCATTTAAGAAAATATTCGGCTCTGCTGACAGCAAAGACATTTTGATTAGCTTCTTAAATGCAATTCTATACGAAGCAAATCCAGTCATCGAAGACTTAGAAATTCTTGACCCTTATTTAGCCCCCAAAATCAAAGGAGTCAAAAATACTTACTTGGATGTTAAAGCTAAAATTGGTGGCACAAAAACAGTCATTATTGAGATGCAGGTATTGAATGTAGAATCCTTTGACAAGCGCATTTTATATAATGCCACCAAAGCTTATTCAGTACAATTGAAAAGCGGAGAAAACTACAACCTTTTAAATCCCGTGATTGCCTTGACGATTACCGATTTCCAAATGTTTGAGCATCTGGAAACAGTAATTTCGAGGTTTTGTATCAAAGAAAAAAATAATCTCGTCGATTATTTGGCGGATGAATTAGAATTTGTTTTTGTTGAATTGCCAAAATTTGACAAAACTTTAGAAGAATTAGAGACTTTGACTGACAAGTGGATATATTTCATGAAAACCGCTCGGACGTTAAGGTCGGTACCAGAAGAGTTGGGGAATGTGCCGGAACTCCGTAAAGCTTTTGAAATTGCCAATGAAGCGAATCTAGATCCTGATGAATTAGACGATTTGGAAAGGCGAGAAATTTTCATTCAAGACCAGCGCGGTGCAATGACAAAAGCTACCCGAATCGGGATTGAACAAGGTATCAAACAAGGTATCGAACAAGGTATCGAACAAGGTATCGAACAAGGTATCAAACAAGGAAAGTTGGAGTTAGTTGTGGATCTGTTGGAGTCCCGTGTCGGCGTGCTGTCGCCGGAGATCCAAACTCGCATCAGTCAGTTATCCACTGAGCAATTAGATAATTTAGGAAAGGCTGTTTTTGAGTTGGCTAGTGTGTCAGATTTGACCGATCGCTTGCAAGCATATTCTCGATCGAGATAACAGAAGCGTTGGTTTCTGAGCGGCTCTTGGTGTCCTCTAAAAGCGAACTGAGGAACAATCAACAGTCGCCGAACGAGCTCGATCGCACTCCAAACCCATGCCAACCGTGCGATCGAGCTCGCTCGGCGACTCGTCGTATTCGCACCCGTAGTTGAGAAAGGCTCAAACACTGCTGGACAATTTTCGATCTTAGCCCTTAGATTTGAGTGTTACCTTCTTAACTAGAAACATCTAAAGTTGAAAATCTATGAGCAAATTTGTGTTTGTGACCGGCGGCGTGGTTTCCAGTATCGGTAAGGGAATTGTTGCGGCTTCCCTCGGCCGTCTATTGAAGTCCCGAGACTACTCTGTCTCGATTTTGAAGCTAGACCCCTATATTAACGTTGACCCCGGCACTCTCAGCCCGTTTCAGCACGGAGAAGTCTTCGTCACCGAAGACGGTGCGGAAACTGACCTGGATTTGGGACACTACGAGCGTTTTACCGATACTTCGATGTCTCGCCTCAACAGCGTCACCACGGGTTCCATTTATCAAGCCGTGATTAATAAGGAACGCCGCGGCGAGTATCAAGGTAGTACGGTGCAGGTGATTCCCCACATCACTAACGAGATTAAAGAGCGCATTTTTCGGGTAGCAAAAAATACTAATCCTGATGTGGTGATTACGGAAATTGGCGGAACG
Source organism: Microcoleus sp. BM001215392 (assembly GCF_036700185.1). NCBI lineage: Bacteria > Bacillati > Cyanobacteriota > Cyanophyceae > Oscillatoriales > Microcoleaceae > Microcoleus > Microcoleus sp. BM001215392. The sequence goes on from NZ_JAUBOJ010000089.1 coordinate 17,479, forward strand.
GTGGGAGATATTGAATCTTTGCCGTTTTTGGAGGCAATTCGCCAGTTTCGCAAGGATGTCGGGCGGCAAAATGTTGTGTATATGCACGTGACGCTGATACCTTGGATTCCTTCGGCTGGGGAGATGAAAACTAAGCCGACTCAGCATTCGGTCAAGGAACTGCGGTCGATCGGCATTCAACCAGATATTCTAGTCTGTAGGTGCGATCGGCCTTTACCTTTGGGTCTCAAACAAAAATTGTCGGAATTCTGCAACGTGCCCGAAGAATGCGTCATCACCGCTCAAGATGCCAAAAGTATCTACGAAGTGCCGCTGATGATGGAACAGGAAGGTTTGGCAGAACAAACTATCAATTTGCTCAAACTCGAACCGCGCCAACCCGATTTGACTCAGTGGCAAACCTTAGTCAAGCGGCTTTACAGCCCCAGCCACAAAATTGATATTGCTTTGGTTGGCAAATACGTGCGCTTGAACGACGCTTATCTTTCTGTGGTGGAAGCTCTGCGGCACGGCGCAATCTCGATCGGCTGCGACCTAAATTTGCACTGGATTAACTCAGAAGATTTAGAATCGGGAAACATCGAAAACTATCTCAAAGAGATGAACGGAATTGTTGTACCCGGAGGTTTTGGGATTCGGGGAGTTGACGGCAAAATAGCGGCGATACAATATGCCAAACAGCATAAAATACCCTTTTTGGGATTGTGTTTGGGGATGCAGTGTGCTGTGATTGAATGGGCGCGCCACACCGCTCAACTACATGATGCCAACAGCGCTGAATTTAACCCGGATACCTCAAATCCGGTAATTAATTTATTGCCGGAACAGCAAGATGTAGTCGATTTGGGCGGTACCATGCGGCTGGGTTTGTATCCGTGCCGAGTCAACCCAGACACGCTAGCTTTCCAGCTTTACCAGAAAGAAGTGATTTACGAGCGGCACCGGCACAGATACGAATTTAATAACGCCTACCGCAATCTTTTCTTAGAATCAGGCTATGTGGTATCCGGCACATCTCCCGACGGCCGATTGGTAGAAATGATCGAATTGCCCAACCATCCCTTTTTCATAGCCAGTCAATTTCACCCCGAATTTCAATCTCGACCTAGCGCCCCCCACCCGTTGTTTAAGGGGTTTATCCAGGCCGCCAGCACCGAGCCAAAGCAGGATTTTGTAGAAGCTGAGCCTCGCGACTTGGTGGTGGGGAAACTTGCAGGAAGCTGAACTCATTTTATGTGCGATCGATGAGTTCTGATATATTAGATATCTGTGGGGGCGGGCGAATACACGCAATATTTAAATCGGGCAGACAATCTGTGTAGTCTCACCCGCCCAACCTAACAATTGGATTTGATTCGGGTGCAACGCGAGCGGACATGATATCGGGCAAAGTTTTCAACGAGTGTCACACCTCACCCCGACCCTAGCATCAGGGTTGGGGGCTAGTACCAGAAGCGATCGGGGAGAATCGAGAAGGTAGAAGGTAAAAATACTGATTTTTTACTTAATTTTTTAGCTAGGATTTCAATAGTGATACCAGTTTCAAAAGATCGGGCAACTGTAGGCAAAACCCCAACCCGGATAGTCATCTGTCATGCCCAATCTAAAATCCTTCGACTGAGCACTAGCCGAAGTCTAAAATCTAAAATCTAAAATGGTATGATTTGTCAAACTATCCTAAAATACCATGAAACGCAGGTTTGAGGAGGGCTTTTGTGGCTTACTGGAGTAAAATTACTTATGACAAAAGTACATATATAATTGACCTTGACACTATTAGTGCTTTTTCTAGCGAACTGGATAACAAGCGTATCACATTTTGGCTGCCTAATAGCAGTCAGCCGATTATCCTGAATCCCCAAGGCAATCAGGAGGCTTACAAGCAAATTCTAGAATACATCAAAAAAACCATCGATCGCAATTCTAAAGGATCGTGGATTAAAGTTAATTACGACCGCAAAGATTTTGCGATCGATCTGAGTCGAATTAGCTCTTTTATTTGCGAACAAAACGGTCGGCTAATCAGCTTTTCATTGCCTGACAGCGCCACTAATATTATTATCATGCGCGAAAGCAACTCGGACGATTATCAAAAAATTCAGGAATACATTAAAAATATGACCGGGCATTCTCTGCCATGAAGAAGTCCTGCCTTCATTGGTCATTGGTCATTGGTCATTGGTCATTGGTCATTGGTCATTAGTCATTA
>NZ_JAUBOJ010000090.1:0-19674 GCF_036700185.1 Microcoleus sp. BM001215392
GCTCGCGTATTTATAGAATACGCGAGCGGGGACGCTCGCACTATAAGAAAAAATGCTTTTTACAAAATGAGATGCTCCCCACGCACCGCCCCAACGATTGAATCATATCCATGCTAGCGTCAACGATATTAGACACTCATCTCGATATCTGCCTGTAGATAGATGTTGGCTTAACTTGCGATCGAACTCGTGAGCTCAAAATTTGTACTATTGACTCAGCGATTATGAAGTAAGCTAAAGTTTACTTATATTTTTATTGCACAAACTTGCTAAATCCCGCGAAACGAAAGAAAGCGAGTTATGAGAGAAATAAGGCGATCGCACAGCCGTTTCTCAAAAGCAAATGCCAAAAATAAATTCCCCGCCCCAGCGAAGGCAAAAACGCCCCCGTCTTTTCGCCTTATTCGCTGTCACATTAGCCGCCGTCTTGCTGTTATTTATTCTGCCCGCACTGACTCAACAGCCAGTTGTGCTCACCATGTTAATGCAAGGCCAAGACATTGCCAACTGGAAACCATTTGTCAAAGAATTTGAACAGAAAAACCGCGACATTCGCATCAACCTCGTAGAAGGGCCATTTGACACAAACCTCGTCGAAAATCTTTACACATCTGCCTTTCTGTTAGGCGAATCGCCCTACGACATCATCAACATGGATATCGTCTGGGTTCCCAAATTTGCCGCCGCAGGTTGGGTAAGGGATTTGACAGACAGAATTCCCGCCGAACAACTTGCAAAATTCATCCCGGGTAACGTCGAAGGCGGGCGGTATCGGGGCAAACTTTACCGAATTCCCCACGCTTCGGATGCTGGAATGCTTTATTACCGCAAAGACATTTTAAAAGCAGCGGGAATTCCAGCGCCAAAAACCTTTGAAGAGATGCTAAAAATCTCTCAAAAATTGCAGAAACAGGGAAAAACAACTTGGGGTTATTTGTGGCAAGGTAAACAATACGAGGGAGTATCTGCGATGTTTGTCGAAGTGCTCTCTGGTTTCGGTGGCTTCTGGGCTAACCCTCAAACTTTTGAAGTTGGGTTAGATAAACCCGAGGCCATTAAAGCAGTGGAATTTCTCAAAAATACGATCGCCTCCGGTATCTCTCCACCGGGTGTAACCACCTACGGCGAAGAAGAAACCAGGCTGTTGTTTCAAAACGGGAAAGCGCTATTTTTGCGAAACTGGCCCTATGTTTGGAAGCTAGCAAATGCCGAGGGATCTAAAGTGAGAGGCAAAATTGCGATCGAGCCAATGCTCAGCAGTATCGGTAAAACAGGCGGTTCCTGCTTGGGCGGCTGGGGCTGGGGAATATCCAAAACCTCAAAACATCCAGAACAAGCCTGGAAAGCAATTAAATACCTCACCAGCGAAGAAACCCAGCGCAAATTCATTTTAGAAACAGGTTTAATTCCCAGTTACAAATCCCTATTTACCGACAAAGAAATAGTCGCCAAATATCCCCACTACCCGCAACTTCTAAAAGTAGTGTCCAAGCCAGCTTTGCGCCCACCCATAGCACAATACGCTCAAGCTTCTGATATTTTGCAGCGCTATTTAAGTTCAGCTTTTACCGGGAGAATGACTGCGGAACAAGCTATGAAAGCGGCGGCTAGCGAAACTCGCAATTTATTAGGCAGTTTGACAGTTGACAGTTGACAGTTGACAGTTGACAGTTGACAGTTGAAATTCCTAAACCCGTAGGGTGCGTCGCCTGCGATAAATCCATCAATAAAAATCGATAATCTCATAGCGACGCACCTGTCCCATAGCTGACAGCCGTAGGGTGCGTCGCCTGCGATAAATCCATCAATAAAAATCGATAATCTAGCCAGCGACGCACCTGAGCCATAGCTGGTATTACACAAACCCAACAATTATGTTCCAGCCGTAGCCGTAGGGTGCGTCGCCTGCGATAAATCCATCAATAAAAATCGATAATCGAGCGACGCACCTGTGCCATAGCTCGCATTACACAAACCCAACAATTATGTTCCATAAATAAGAGATATAGCCTTTCTCAAAAATATGAGGTATGACTGACAGCTTATATAACCCTTAAGAGGGCTGAAGCCCAACAACGTACCTCATGTTTCTGAGAACCGCCATACATTAGGGATTAAAAATATGCAAGCAGACAAGATGCGACAGCGCGAACAAAGAACCGGATGGATATTAGTAGCACCAGCATTAATAATTCTGCTGCTAGTATTTGCTTACCCAATCTTGCGCGCCTTTTGGCTGAGTTTATTCACCCAAAATCTCGGAACTGAATTAAAACTGGTTTTTTCCGGCTTGGCTAACTACAGTCGAATGTTAGGCGACGGGCGTTTCTGGCAAACTTTAAGCAACACCACAGTCTTTACTGTCGCCTCTGTGGTGCTGGAATTAATTCTCGGCATGGGCATTGCTTTAGTCTTAAATCAATCCTTCACAGGGCGCGGCATTGTGCGGACAATTTCCCTGCTACCTTGGGCGCTGCCAACTGCATTGATGGGTGTAGCTTGGGCGTGGATTTTTAACGACCAATACGGCGTAATTAACGACATTTTGCTCCGCTTGGGATTGATTCAAAAGAGCATTAGCTGGCTGGGAGATCCCACTTTGGCAATGATGGCAGTGATTGTAGCCGATGTTTGGAAAACTACCCCGTTTATCAGTCTGCTTTTGTTAGCGGGATTGCAATCAATTTCCGGTGATTTGTATGAAGCACACGCCATTGATGGCGCGAGTAGTTTACAGAGTTTCCGTCAAATTACCTTGCCGCTGCTGATGCCCCAAATTGTGATTGCTTTGCTGTTTCGATTTGCCCAAGCTTTCGGCATTTTTGACTTGATTCAGGTGATGACGGGAGGGGGGCCGGCTGGAGCGACGGAGACGGTTTCTATCTACATTTACAGCACGGTAATGAGGTATTTAGACTTTGGGTACGGGGCAGCTTTGGTGGTGTGTACTTTTTTGCTGTTAGTGGCCGCAGTTGCGATCGCCAGTTATCTGTTATCCAGAGCCCGCGCCAGTCAAGTTTAGATTTGGGATTTGGGATTTTAGGTTGGTGGAGGTTAACGAATCAGATACATTGAGGGGGTGCATCTGGTTTTTGAAGAGGGCGAAGCATGACCGGATATAAGTTATTAGTTATAATCTCCTATTTTTTGCGGTCATGCTTCGCCCCTACAGATATATTTGCTTGCATTGAGATGCACCGCGTTGAGGGAGTAATTAAAAGAAGACTATTCATTGCTTCAATCTTCTTCCTTCCAAGAGGTATAGCCTTTCTCTAAAAGGTGAGGTACCAATTTTGCCAGGAAAAGCTTAATACGGTAAGGGTTCCAGCATACATCGGCATACCTCATCTTTCTGAGAAAGGCTATAGCAGTCAACTGTCAACTGTCAACTGTCAACTGTCAACTGAATGAAACGTTCCTTTCATTGGTATAAACTATGTCGATCGCCCGCCAACAACCCACAAAAAAAACCTTTAACATCCGGCAATTAATCTTGCCCCTATCAGCGATATTAATTGTCGCATACTTCCTCGCACCCATAGTGTGGCAAGTGCTGACATCATTCAAAGTAAACGCCGATATCTCAGCAATTCCCAACGTCTACATTCCCGGACGAATTACCTTCGATCATTACCTGTCCTTATTCCAGCGCCGCCCCTTTGCACTTTACATTTTAAATAGCGCTTTTGTTTCGATTACTTCCACACTGCTGTGCTTAGCAGTAGGAGCTCCCGCAGCTTACGCATTAGCTAGATTGCGGCTGTGGGGCGAGAGAATCATTCTAGCAACCGTGACAATTGTAACGCTATTTCCAGCAGTGCTGCTATTTCTGGGATTGTTGGAAATAGTCAAAGCTTTGGACTTAGGAAATAATTATTTAGCCTTAATTATTCCCTACACCGCAATCAATCTACCGCTAACAATTTTGGTAATGCGGAGTTTCTTTCAACAACTGCCAAAAGATTTAGAAGATGCGGCTAAAGTTGACGGATACAACACCTTTCAAATGCTGTGGCAAATCGTGCTGCCGATGACATTTCCCGCCTTAGTCACAACCGGAATTCTGACATTTATTTCAGCTTGGAACGAGTTTATTTTCGCACTGACATTTATGACCCGCGAATCTCTCAAAACAATCCCCGTCGCCACCGCTCAACTCAGCGGTGCATCAGTCTTTGAGATTCCCTACGGCCCGATCGCCGCAGCCACCGTTTTAGGAACCTTACCCTTAGTTTTGCTAGTTTTAGTGTTCCAACGGCGCATAGTTCAGGGTTTAACAGCCGGAGCAGTAAAAGGATAGTCAGTTGTCAGTTGTCAGTTGTCAGTTGTCAGTTGTCATTTTGTAGGGGCGGTGGATGGTGCGGGCGGGCCCTCTCCGTTGTCAGTTGTAACAAATAACAAATAATCAATAACAGTCAACAGTGAACAGTCAACAGTCAGCAGCCAACAGTCAACAAGTTAAAAATCATGGCAAAACTGCAACTAAAAAACCTCAATAAAACCTACAGCCCCAAAGTTGTACCAGTAAAAGACATTAGCTTAGATGTCAGCGAGGGCGAATTTCTCACCTTGCTAGGGCCCTCCGGGTGCGGCAAATCTACCACGCTCAGGTTGATTGCAGGGTTGGAACAACCAACTAGAGGCGAGATTAGAATTGGCGATCGCGATGTGACATATCTCAGACCGGGCGATCGGGATATCGCAATGGTGTTTCAAAGTTACGCGCTGTACCCGCACATGACAGTGTACGACAATATGGCATCCAGTCTCAAACTCCGCAAAATATCCGACAGCGAAATCAACCGCTTAGTGACAGAAGTTGCAGCATCCCTCGGATTGACCGAATTAGTCGATCGCAAACCCGGAAAACTATCAGGCGGACAGCGGCAGCGAGTAGCCCTCGGACGCGCCTTAGTCCGCCAACCGGCAGTATTTTTGCTCGACGAACCCTTGAGCAATCTCGACGCATTATTGCGAGAAAAAGTTAGGGCCGAACTCAAACAATTGTTTTCATCCCAAAAAGCCCCTGTAGTGTACGTTACCCACGACCAAACCGAAGCAATGACACTTTCTACAAAAGTCGCAGTTCTTAATAGCGGTAGCGTGCAGCAGCTAGACCCGCCACACTTAATTTATAACCGTCCGGCCAATCAGTTTGTAGCGGGTTTTGTAGGCAGCCCGCAAATGAATTTGCTAGTGCTTAAATGCCAGGGTAATTTTGCGATGTTGGGCGATTCTGGAGTTCCGCTACCAAATCTGCCAACTGTTCCACCAGAGATTGTCTTGGGAATTCGCCCGGAACACCTCAGCTTTGCAGATGTAGAGGCGAGGAAGAAGCCCGATCCAGAGGCAATTAAGGGTGAGGTTTATTTAGTAGAAAACTTGGGAATGCAAAATTTAGTTAGCGTCCGAGTTAAGGGTTTGGAGTCAGTAACGGTGCGCGCTTTGCTCCCAAATGACCGCCGCTGGAGTTCCGAAATTGTTGAGCTGGTTTTTCCACCTCAGTTGCTGCACTGGTTTGATGTCAAAACTGGCGATCGCTTGCAATAAAAATTTGGTCTGTATAACACGATCGATTGAAATTTGTCTAACTCTGTGCTGAAAAATATTTTGGCTGCTTCTCACTAAGTTATGACTTTAGTAAGAGGTAGAAGCATTTGGCTGCTGTTAAGGTGATATTCATGTGTGAAAAAGCTAGTTGACTGATATCATTTGCGATCGATCGCCATCACAAAAAAGGTTTGTAGTGCGGACTTAAGTCCGCAGCATATGACGGACTTAAGTCCGCACTACAAACCAATCTGATTGCGGTTAATCGATCGGACATGATATGAGACATAGGTTGGGTGTTTGACAGGTTTTATCGATCGCCTATAACTCTAATCCTGTAGCCAATTGCAAGTTAAAGCTAAGTTTGGCTTTCCCTCGCGTTAGCTCCCGATCTGAGAACAAGTCAATTAGATGAAAAAACTTGAAAATTATCACCAATTAACTTACGGAGTATTACTCAGATGAATTTGATTTCTACAGCTATCGCTCGCATTAGTTCCCTGCTTAAGGGCTTTCAAATCAAGAGTTTTTTGAGTGTTGTCTTAGTCGGTTTTCTGCTGCTGACATCCAATGTTGATGGGGGACGCAGCAACAAAGCTTATGGCGCAGGTTCAAATGCGGAGCTAAACAATCCCGAAAGACCCCAAACAACTCGCGAATGGCGGCAAGAAGCTCGCGAAACCTCTGACGCTCCTGGCGAACGAATTCAGAAGATCGGACAAGAGGCGGGAGCAGCCGTCAAAGAATTCGGGCAAATGTACAAAGACACTGCTGACAGAAGTATCTCTGAATTAAAGAAGAATAATAATAGGGCCGACGCCAGCAATTAGCCGATCGCACACAGACTACCTCTGACGCTCTTATCCTCTTAGAAACCGGGTTTTTTACCGTATTTCAGGGTGCTCACAAAAGATTTTGATTGAAAACCCGGTTTCTAACCACCTGTGGGTCTCAGACTAAATAAACTAAGGCTTACGCTCAAAAACCCAGTTTCTCACGAGAAACTGGGTTTTTGAGTTGGCATCATTTTATGTTAAATTATATCGCGAACGGTAGCAGCGGTATTGTCAGATGTTCGGGCGGTTGGTGAGTGTCAATAGTCTCAGAGTGGAGAGTTGAAAATTTCTCGCACTCACGCACCCTACTATTTATTTATTTGTGAAAATAATGACATGAAGAACCAACATCTTAACAGTCTTTGCTTGACCGGGCTATTGTGCGTGATGCCTGTTTGTGCGGCGACAATTGCCCGCGCTCAACTGCCCGCAACTTCGGAGACTAAGACCAAGCAAACAACTCTCCTCAAAGATGAACTGTATTTTGGTTTAAATAAACCCGGCGGCGAGACAATTTCGGAATCAGAATGGCAAGAGTTTGTCAAGACAGTTATTACCCCTCGCTTTCGAGAAGGGCTAACGGTATTAGATGGCTCCGGGCAGTTTCTTAACAGTGCGGGCATTCTGATTCGAGAAAAGTCGAAAATAGTAATTTTGATTTATGAAAACACCCCGGAAAAAAATCGAGCTATTACGGAAATTATCGAAACTTACAAGCGAACTTTCCAGCAGGAGTCAGTATTGCGGGCAACCAGCGAAGTCAAGGTTTCTTTCTGATGTGTTCATCCAATGGGCGTATGTATGATATTATTCATGGTAATCAAGGTCATACCCTCAAAAATAAGTAGGGTCGGGTGCAGTAAAAATCAGAATTTGTGGGTATCGATCGCACACAGCAACAAGTCCCTAGAAAAACCAGCCCCGGAGAAAACAAAAGCATGATCGACGACGGCAACCAAAAAGCCCAAATCCCCGCTCGCGAGGATTCAGAAAATTTGTCCGGCATAGCCAAAGCTTTTCTTGTGAACGTGGCTTGGTCTTACGCCGAGGCATTGGATCGAATGAAACAGCCAAAAAAACAGGAAGCCACTGCGGAATCTCCAGCAGAATCTCCAGCAGAATCTCCACCAGAATAGTCGATCGCACTTTTGAAAGCAATTGATATGCGCAGGTGTTGTGCGTAGATTCGGCTGCACGCTGGGCAGCCTCAGAAAAATGCTGCGGTTTCAAAAGCGATTGGTAAGGCAGAGGCAAACCACACAAAATAGCGAGCCAGGAGATTGCGGGCGATCGACTTTTTCGGAATATTCCCCAAATTGCAGCGGTTTGTATGGGCAATTAGCTAAATGTATTTCCGTTCCCCAAAGGGATTTAAACTAAACAATTTACGCTTTTACCGCTACAGTGTACAAAAGAAACAACCAATTTTGAGATCGGTCTCATGTCTAATTCAAAAATGATTGGCAAAGCGATCGCAAGTGGCCTTTGCTTCGGCATCCTCGCCAGCTTCAACGCCGCGCAAGGCCTCGCATCCGCATCTACAGCACCAAAAATTGCCCAAGCTACAGCCCCGGCCGCTAGCAACATCGACAAGCAACTTCTAGGCCAATGGCAAGGCACAGTCCCCTCCGGTCAGTCTTTTACCTTCGTCTTTGCCCCAGAAGGCAAATTGTTCCTCATGGCAAAAGGCCCCGACGGAGCCGCCCGTGCCAAAGAAATGAGGTACAAAATTAATCTCGGCCAAAAACCGATGCACCTGGATGTCGGCCTCAGCAGCACAGAAACAGTTCAGACTGTTTTTGAGCTGACGGACGAAGGTCAAATGCGCCTTCAGTTACAAGGCACCAATCCCGGACAGCCGAGACCTGATTCGTTAAACGAGCAGGCAACAGTGTTTAAAAAGGTCTCAGAGACCACTGCACTGCCTGCTGACACTCAAGTCATCGGTTATTGAAGGCATTGGGCAAAAGGCTGGTGAGGGAAAAAGGCATTCGGCAGAATTCAATCATTTTCCTTGTTTGCAGTTCAAACAAAAAAGTCCCTCTTCCTTCTTCCCTCTTCCCTCTTCCCTCTTCCTTCTTCCTTATTCCTTGGATCTACCCTGCTAAAATCCACTTAATCTCCCTTTAACTTTTGCCGTAGACCTCCATGAGTGAAACCGTCCTAGAAGTTCGCAACCTGCGGGTTGAATTTCAATCTGCGGACGCAGGCGATGCGTCCGCAACAGTCAAAGCTGTTGACGGCATTTCCTTTGAGGTGAAGCGAGGGCAAACTCTGGGAATCGTCGGAGAGTCGGGTTCTGGAAAATCGGTAACATCTCTCGCTGTTATGGGTTTGTTGTCGAGTTCGTCAGTCAAAATCGAGGGCGAAATTTGGTTTTCTCCGAAAGCAGAGAGTGCTAGCAAGCAGCCTGTGAATCTGCTGGAAATGCCGGACAAGCAAAAACAAACCTACCGGGGAAGCCAGATTGCGACGATTTTTCAAGAGCCGATGAGTTCGCTAAATCCAGTTTTTACGATCGGATTTCAACTCACAGAAGCCATTTGTCTGCACCAACAGCTATCGCAGACAGCAGCCCGGCGCAAAGCTGCTTCGCTGCTGCAAGAGGTGAAGCTGCTACCGGGCGACGAGGAACTCCGACAGCGCTGTTTGACTTTGCAGCAAGAAGCAGGTGCCCAGGACGATCGCGATTTGATGCAGATGCTCAACGGCCAAAAACAAGCTATGCTCGATCGCTATCCCCACGAACTCTCCGGCGGTCAAATCCAGCGCGTGATGATTGCAATGGCCATTTCTTGCAATCCCACTTTATTAATTGCTGACGAACCGACAACCGCCTTAGACGTAACCGTGCAAGCAACAATCTTAGCTTTGCTGCGCGAGTTGCGGGACTCTAGAGGCATGGCAATGATTTTTATTACCCACGACTTAGGCGTCATTGCTGAAATTGCCGATACCGTGGCGGTGATGTACCGAGGTAAAATTGTTGAGTGCGGCGCGATCGAGCAAATTTTCAGCAATCCCCAACATCCTTACACAAAAGGTCTGTTAGCTTGCCGCCCCACTCTCGAACGCCAAATGCGGCGTTTGCCGACAGTTGCCGATTTTATGGAAGTTAGCACAAATGCCAGCGGCGAATTGGTAATTGTCGAGAAAAATGTCGATTTAGACGGCGACAGCAGCGGCGGACTTGCCGCTTTTGCCACCGGAAAACCGCCCCGGCTGCCGAATATTGCCGAGCCTTTGCTAGCTGTCAATAACTTGCGAGTCGGTTTTCCGGTGCAGGGAATGTTTGGCGAAACCAAACGCTTGTTTATGGCTGTCAACGATATTTCTTTTGAGGTTTACCCGGGCGAAACTTTGGGTTTGGTCGGCGAATCCGGCTGCGGTAAATCAACTTTAGCGAGAGCTTTGCTGCAATTAATTCCGATCGCCAGCGGCAGCGTATTTTTTGAAGGTCAAGAAATTACGCCTCCTGCAAAAAGCAGTTCGGGATCGCAGTGGATGGCTAATTATCGCAGGCAAAAAGAGTACGATCGCAAATTGCGGTGGCTGCGGCGCGATTTGCAAATTATTTTCCAAGACCCTTTTAGTTCTCTCGATCCGCGCTTGAGTGTTGGAGAGGCGGTGATGGAACCGATGGTGATTCACAGCTTTGGTAAAAACCAGAAAGAACAGCGCGATCGCGCGGCTTATTTGTTGGATAGAGTGGGTTTAAATCCCAATTTTATGCGGCGCTACCCTCACGAGTTTTCCGGGGGACAGCGGCAGCGAATTTGTATTGCTAGAGCTTTGGCTTTGAATCCTAAGTTTATTATTTGCGATGAGTCGGTTTCTGCATTGGATGTGTCGGTACAAGCGCAAGTTTTAAATTTGCTAAAGGAATTGCAAACAGAATTTGGACTGACTTATATTTTTATTTCTCACGATTTGAGCGTGGTCAAGTTTATGAGCGATCGCGCGATCGTCATGAACAAAGGTAAAATCGAGGAAATTGGCACAGCCGAGCGGATTTACCGCCAACCGCAGCAAGCTTACACGCGGCAACTTATCGCCTCGATTCCTGCTGGCAATTTAGAGCGAATTCGGCAACAGCAATTAGGTCGCCAATCTGCCTTGTCTGCTGTGCCTTTACCGAATTCGCCTGCTGATGAATCCCCACACGTTTGATGCGATAACTTCCTAAAAATTCACCCGAAAAAATTGGTTTAAAGCCGGAAGCACGATCGGGAGAAATTAAAAAAAAGACGATTGATTACTCCAATCCTCGGACTTAAGGGTAGAGGTCGTTGTCAACTGTCAACCCTTCGACTTCGCTCGGCTCCGCTACTTCGGCTCCGCTTGTATTAATACCAATTTAAAACGAAATAACAGTATTCTTGTTCCCCCCTTTATAAGGGGGGGGCTAGGGGGGGTCTTCGAGTGTTGCACAATTTTAGATAAATGGTATCAATAGTTAAAAGTTGCCACCTCAAAATTAAACACCCTACACAGCATTATCCCTTCATGCTTCAGTCTTCGGTACGGGGAATTTCCGGTGATAAAAGTTTTAACGCTCCCGAACTACACGCGATCGACTACCAATTATCAATTAACTGCGAATCGAGAGTTTCCCGTAAAAAATGCTACCAACATTTGTGAGATATCTTCATAAATCAGCAGTTACTCTTCATTTTAACTTCATAATTTATCAGTAATATTAAATGTGGTTGAACTTCACTAATATTCCGGGTTGTCAACCGCTTCTCAGGGATTACACCACTATTTCGGTACATCAAAGCCGGTGATAACTTACGCAAAAAGTGGCTTTACAGGCTACTTTCACCCGGTAATCTGCTTCAGAGCCACTCTAGATAATTAAATTTTGCGTTCGGGACTAGCTAGATTAGGCCAAATGTCTAATGACTAACAGCAATATTTAGTCCAATATTAAAGATAAACTCCCGTTTTAAGTCGGAAAAATTATCTGTACTCATTTTGGGTAACAAAAATTACTGCGGTCATAGTAAATATACTGAACTGAGGGTATGGTTGCGTAGAGTTAGGTAAGGCTAAAAATCCTAGAGCTGACAAGGTAGAAAAAATTTATAGGATTTAAAGATTTTTATTGTGATTTTCAACTCCCAGAAAATCCTCCTAAATTTAGAGTAAAACAATGAAGAATTCTGTTCATCTAACAAAAATCAATAAAATATTTAATTTTCTGGTAATGTTATTGAGAGAAATCACCGCAGCAGAAGTCACCAGCAGACAGAAGGCAGAATCCAAAATGCAGGATCGAGAAAAAATGAGCATGGCGGGGACGATCGCCGCAAGCAGTGTATTCTCACTTTGGATAACTGTACTGCTTGTCTTAAACGGGTTGCTGGTAGCCTGGAGCGGTGATAATTCCTACAATAGCCAGCTCGCCCTGGGATTTTTGGGAATAGCCAATATTGTCATCTTTGCCGTATCCGTGCGATCGCGCGCCTCTGCTGTCTGGGCCTACAACGATCGCCAATCGAGCCAACTCAACGACGGCGAGCAATTTTTTAGCTTGTCGCCAGATATGCTGTGCATCCTTGGTTTTGACGGTTATATCAAGCACATCAACCCAGCCGTCGAAAAAATCCTCGGCTATTCTCCAGCCGAAATGGTGGGCCAAGTGTTCATTGAATTCGTGCATCCAGACGATCGCGAAACTACTCTCAAAGAAGCTGAAAAAATTGCTGTGGGGAATAATACGGTTGGGTTTGAAAACCGCTGGCGGTGTCGAAATGGGTCTTACAAGTGGATAGCCTGGACTGCTAGCCCTTGCTGCGAGGAAGAATTGATGTATGCTGTCGGCCGCGACGTTACCGATCGCAAACTCGTTCAACAGTCGCTCCAGCACAGCAATTCTATCTTGCGTTCCGTGATTGAAAGCACGCCGGATGTCATTTTTGTCAAGGATATTCAAGGCCGCTACGCGATCGGAAATTCTGCCCTAGCTCAATTTTTTGAACAACCTATCGACGCAATTATAGGCAAAGATGATACAGAATTATTTACCACTGAGACAGCCAAAAAAATCATAAATATAGACCGCAAAATTATTGCATCAAGAACAAATTTAACTCATGAAGAAGTTTTTCCTAAAAATGGAGAATTGCAAACCTTTTTAACAGCAAAATGCCCTTGGTACGACTCGGAAGGAAATGCGATCGGTGTCGTGGGCATATCTCGCGACATCACCGATCGCAAAGCAATAGAAGCAGCGCTGCTAGAGAGCAACATCCTCTTTGAAAACGTTATCGAAAGTACAGGCGACACCATTTTTGTCAAAGATACTCAAAGCCGCTACTTATTGGTCAACTCTACGGCTGCGGGCATTATGGGCAAGCCAAAATCAGAAATTATTGGCAAAAAAGATGCAGAATTATTTGGGTCTGAGATTGCAGATATGCTGGTGGAAAATGACCGCCGGATCTGGCAATCTGGGATTGAGGAAACGATCGAGGAAGTAGTAAAAGATAGCGAGGGCAACACCCTGACAGTTCTTTCTACCAAAACTCCTTTGCGCGATCGAGCTGGAAACATCATCGGTGTAGTCGGAGTTTCTCGCGATATAACCGATCGCAAAGGTGCAAAAGCCGCCCTGCGCCGCAGCGAAGAACGTTTGCAGCTAGCTCTTTGGGGCTCCGACAGCGGAATTTGGGATTGGAATATAGTTACTGATGAAATGTATTGCAGCCACGAGTACAGTGCTTTGTTGGGCTACGAACCAGAGGAACTACAAGCAAATGCGATCGGTTTGTCACAGCTAGTTTATCCCGACGATTTACTGGTATTGAACCAGAAATTAAATGCCTATTTGGAAAATTCCGAAAATGGCTATGCTGTAGAGCATAGAATGTTAGCTAAATCCGGCGAATTTAAATGGATTTTGGCGCGGGGGAAAGTCGTAGAAAGAGATGAAAATAATGCTGCGGTGAGAATGATCGGCACTATTTCTGATATTGGCGATCGCAAACGCGCCGAAAAAGCCCTGCAAGAAAGCGAGGAACGCTACCGCTGCTTGATTGAAGCCACATCCCAAATTGTTTGGGATACTAAAGCCGCAGGCGAATTTGTCACCAAACAAACAGGATGGAGTGCATTTACCGGACAGACTTACGACGAACTTAAAGGCTGGGGGTGGCTGGATGCGATCCATCCCGACGATAGAGAATATACTGCCGCAATCTGGTCTGAGGCACTTGCCGATCGCACTTTATACGCCATAGAACACCGTTTGCGCAGACACGACGGCGAGTACAGGTACATGAGCGTGTGCGGTATGCCTCTATTCAACGCAGATGGCAGCGTTCGCGAGTGGGTTGGCACCCACTCCGACATTACAGAGATCAAAATTACAGAACAACAAATGCAAGAGCAAAAAGAATTTTTGCGCAGCATTTATGACGGCGTAGACTACAGCATCTTCGTAATAGATGCCTGCGAAGACGGAGAATTTCGCTACGCCGGCTGGAACCCAGCAGCAGATTTACTCGGCGGCATCAGCAGCGAACTCGGGTGCGGCAAAACTCCCGAAGAAATTTTAGATTCATTTACAGCAGCAATGTTCCGGCAGAATTTGATGGACTGTGTGGAAAAAGGCAGCACGATTTACCAAGAATATCCCGCTACTTTTGAGGGTACAGAAGTCTGGTTTATCACAACTCTGACTCCGCTGCGAGACACATCGGGCAAAATTTATCGCGTTGTCGGTAGTTGCACCGACATTACAGAGCGCAAACAAGCCGAAGCACAATTGCGGGAACAAGAAGAATTTTTAAACAGCATCTATAACGGCTCCAGTCAAGTTATTTTCGTCGTAGATGTCACCGCCGGCCCAGAGTTCCGCTATGCAGGCTGGAATACAGCCACAGAAGCCTCTACAGGTATTTTGAGCGCCGATGTCAAAGGCAAAACTCCCGAAGAAGTTTTTCCACCAGCAGTAGCAGCAGATTTTCGGCAAAGATACGTCGATTGTTTAGCCGCAGACAGCTCGATTTATTACGAAAATAGCGCCGAACTGGCAGGTGTAGAAAATTGGTTTATCGTAACTCTGACACCGCTGCGCGATGCCTCTGGCAACATCTACCGGATGATTGGTAATTCGATCGACATTACGGATCGCAAACTTGCAGAAACAGCGCTGCAAGAGAGCCAGCGTTTTGTCGAGCGCATTGCCGATACCAGCCCGAATATTCTCTACGTTTACGACGAGATAGAGCAGCGAAATGTCTACAGCAACCGCGAAATCACTGATACCCTCGGCTATACAGTCGAAGAAGTTCAAGCAATGGGCAGCAATCTGTTGCCGACCATTATCCATCCTGAAGATTTAGCTAAATTTCCCGGATATTTACAGGAAATAGAAAATGCTCCCGACGGCGAGGTGGTTGAGTACGAATATCGGGTGTGCGACAGACAGAATAGTTGGCGCTGGTTAGTCAGCCGCGACATTGTATTTAGCAGAACAGCAGAGGGGAAAATCCAGCAGCGTCTCGGTGTTGCTGCGGACGTTACAGCTCGCAAATTCGCAGAACAAGCTTTAGCAGAACAATTGAAACTTTCTTCATTCACAGCAGATGTGGGAATAGCTCTCACTCAAAACCGCAGTTTACCTGAAACTTTACAAACTTGTACCGATGCCGTTGTGCGCCATTTGAATGCTGCGTTTGCTCGGATTTGGACGCTGAATGAAGAAGGAAATGTCTTGGAGCTGCAAGCAAGCGCGGGGATCTATACTCACATTGACGGCGCTCACAGCCGCATTGCTGTCGGTGAGTTCAAAATTGGTTTAATTGCCCAAGAGCGACAACCTCACCTCACTAATTCTGTGCAAGAAGATGCCCGAGTCAGCGACAAAGAATGGGCCTCGCGAGAAGGAATGGTGGCTTTTGCTGGATATCCGCTGATTGTTGACAATCAGTTAGTGGGAGTAATCGCCATGTTTGCTCGTCAGGAGTTGACGGAATCAACCCTAATTGCTTTCGCGTCAATTGCCGATTCGATCGCCCTAGGAATCAATCGCAAACAAACAGAAATTGCTCTCGCCGCCCAAAAGCAAACTTTGCGGGGAATTATTGACAACGCTCCGATCTGGGTGTGGATGGCAAATGCTAGCGGGCGGATGTTATTAGTCAACAAAACTTTCTGCGAAGATGTAGCTATTCCCGAAGAAAAATTTTTAGCAGCACCACACTATTCCGAAGTTTTGGGATTAGAAGCATCTGCTAACTGCATGGCATCTGACGCACAAGCCTGGAGCCAAGATACTCCCTGTTATGCTGAAGAATTGCTCCAGTTGTCTGACGGTGAATATCACCAGTTGGAGGTAATTAAAACTCAGGTCAAAGATGATTGGGGTAATGCGATGGGCTTGATCGGTTTGGGTTTGGACGTAACGAAACAAAAAGAAGCTCAAAGACAGTTGCAAGAGTCGGAAGCGAGATTCCGCAAATTAGCAGAGCAGGAATCGCTGCTCAACCAACTAGCTAGCAATATCCGCAAATCTCTGGATTTAGACACTATTTTGGCTACAACTGTGCAGCAGATTCGCGAGTTGCTGCAACTCGATCGCTGTCTGTTTATGTGGTATTTGCCAAACGCCTCACCGTCAGTTTGGGCCGTGCAATACGAGGCAAAAAATGCTGACTTGCCTTCGCTTTTGCGCTTATTTCCTACTGATGCCACTGGTAATTATGCCGAGCGGATTGCCAATTTGGAAATAATTCGGGTCGATGATTTTGAGACTGTTACCGATCCAGCCGAGCGGGAATTCTTCAACCATATAGGATTCAGTTCTATGCTGGACATTCCGGTTCAGACATCTTCGGGTAAAATAGGGGTAATTTGCTGTAGCACTTCTAGCACCGTGCGGTATTGGAGCGATGAGGAAGTAGAATTATTAGTTACCGTGGGCAATCAATTGGCGATCGCCATTAATCAAGCCGAACTTTACGACAAATCTCGCCTCGCCGCCGCCGAAGCTTCATCAGCCGCCATGCAGCAAAAATTGCTCAACCAGCTAGGCAGTCAAATCCGCGCTTCTCTCGATTTAGATACTATCTTAGCAACAACTGTGCAGCAAATTCGCGACTTGCTGCAACTCGATCGCTGCTTGTTTATTTGGTATGTCTCGGATGCCGAGATACCAGCTTGGGATGTCGTCCACGAAGCTAAAAATGATGACTTATTCTCGCTTGTGGGTTATTATCCTGCTGACGTAACGGGGACGCTGGCGCAAAAAATAGCCAAATCGGAAATCTATCAAATAGATGACGTTGCAAATTTGAGCGATCCCATAGAAAGAGAATTCTTTTTGCAGGTGGGTTACAAGTCTTTGTTGGATTTGCCGGTCAAGAGTGCGGGGGGTTTAGTTGGTGTTGTGGGCTGCGTGGCTTGCCGCGAGGTACGCAGGTGGAGACAAGACGAAGTGGATTTGCTATCGGCAATTTGCGATCAATTGTCGATCGCGATCGGCCAATCCGAACTCTACACGCAAAGCGTCGATTCAGCCAGGATTGCGCGAGAACAAACCGCCCAACTCGAAGCAACTCTGTGCGAACTTAAGCTTGCTCAAACCCAACTCGTGCAAGCCGAAAAAATGTCGAGTCTCGGTCAGATGGTAGCAGGAATTGCGCACGAAATCAATAACCCTGTCAGCTTTATTTTCGGAAATCTTACCTACACAGAAGAATACACGACAAACTTGATGAAACTGCTGCAAATGTATCGAGATGAATACCCAGAACCACCTCAAGCAATTCTCGAAGAAATAGACGAGTTAGAACTGGATTTCTTGCTAGACGACTTGCCAAAAATGCTGTCTTCCATGCAGGTGGGAGCAACTCGCATCCGGGATATCGTGCGGAGTTTGCGCAACTTCTCTCGCCTCGATGAATCTGAGATGAAAAATGTTAACATTCACGAAGGCATCGACAGCACGTTAATGATTTTAGAACACCGTCTGAAAGCTCAGCCAGATCGCGCGGCCATTCAAATCGTCAAAGAATACGGAGAATTGCCGCTGGTGGAGTGCTACGCCGGACAGTTGAATCAGGTATTTATGAATATTATCGCCAATGCGATCGATGCTTTACAAGAACCGCGACAAAATCTGGCAATTATCCGCATTCGCACAGAGGTAGAAGGTAATTTCGCTGCGATCCGAATTGCGGATAACGGTACAGGTATCACCGATAAAGTCAAGCAGCGGATATTTGACCCGTTCTATACTACAAAGCCGATCGGTTCGGGCACAGGGATGGGCTTGGCGATTTCCCATTCAATTATTGTCGAAAAACATAAAGGTGAAATCAAGTGTTTCTCGCGGGTGGGGAAAGGTACTGAATTTGCGATCGAGATTCCGATTAAAAAAACCGAAAATCAAATAGGTTCGTAGTTGTAGGGTGCGCAATGCGCACTGGCGAGATTGCGATTAAAAAAACCGAAAACTAAATAGGTTCGTAGTTGCAGGGTGCGCAATGCGCACTGGTTGACTAAAGTTAGTAGGGTGCGTCAGTTGTCAAGCCACAATTTTTCGTACTAACCTTAAGACTGACGCACCCTACAGGCTACAAACAGATAAGAGTTATTTTCCCAAAAATTTGTGGAGTGCGCATTGCGCACCCTACAATTAAAATTGATATGATATTAAAAATCTAAAATCTAAAATGGCATTACCTCCCGGTAGTTTGGGTTTACCGCTAATTGGCGATACCCTCAACTTTTTACAAGATGCTCAATTCGCCAAAAAACGCCACCAACAGTACGGGCCAATTTTCAAAACCAGTATCCTCGGACAGCCGACGGTGTTTGTGTCCGGCCCAGAGGCTAATTTGTTTGTTTTAAGCAATGAAAACCAGTATTTTGTTGTGAGTTGGCCTCCCAGCACGAAAGCGCTGTTAGGGCCGCTTTCCTTGGCGCTGCAAACGGGTTCGGAACATCAAAATCGGCGCAAACTGTTGTATCAAGCTTTTCAACCGCGAGCTCTGGCGGGCTACATCGGCGGGATGGAAGATATCACTGAGCGTTATTTGCAAAGGTGGACGCAAATGAGCGAGTTCGCGTGGTATCCCGAACTGAGAAATTATACTTTTGATGTGGCTGGTAAACTGTTAGTTGGGATTGATAATGGTTCCGAAACGCCCCTGGGACATTATTTTGAAACTTGGTGCGAGGGTTTGTTTTCGATTCCTTTTGATGTGCCTTGGACTAAGTTTGGTAAGGCGAAAAAAAGCCGCGATTTGCTGTTATCAGAGCTCGAAAATATTATTCGAGACAGACAGCAAGGAACTCCCGGCGGGAATGATGCTTTGGGTTTGCTGATTGGTGCTCGTGATGATGATGGGAATTCTCTGGGTTTGGAAGAGTTGAAGGATCAAGTGCTGCTGCTGTTATTTGCGGGACACGAAACTCTGACTTCGGCGATCGCCTCTTTTTGCCTTTTGCTGGCTCAAAACCCGGATGTGATGGCAAAAATCCGCGCGGAACAACAGCAGTTTTCGGCAACTGAACCGCTAAACTTGGAACAGCTCAAACAAATGACTTATTTAGAGCAGGTGATGCGAGAAGTGCTGCGGTTGGTTCCGCCGGTGGGAGGCGGTTTTCGGCAGGTAATTCAGGCGTGCTCGTTCGGTGGCTACGAAATTCCCAAGGGTTGGAGCGTGCTTTATGAAATTAATCAGACGCATCAGGATACCTCAGTTTATCCCGAACCCGATCGCTTTGACCCCGATCGATTCAGCTCCGAGCGATCGACAAATGCGAAACCTTTCAGTTACGTCCCCTTCGGCGGCGGTTTGCGGGAATGTTTGGGGAAAGAATTCGCGCGCTTGGAAATGAAACTGTTTGCGGCGAGGATAGTTAGAGAGTGCGAATGGGAGCTATTACCGGATCAAGATTTAAATTTAATCCGAGTACCGACTCCGCACCCGCGCGACGGTTTGCGAGTGAAGTTCCGGCGAAAAATTGCCGGTTCGTAGTATTCGTAGGGTGCGTCAGTGTGCGATGTTTCAATCATCACTAAAAACCTCATAACTGACGCACCATTGATTCTCCTAGTATTCGTAGGGTGCGTCAGTGTGCGATGTTTCAATCATCACTAAAAATCTCATAACTGACGCACCATTGATTCGGTGGTGCGTCAGTTATGAGATTGTAAGCTGATAGCGTCTCCCTAGATGACGCACCCTACTTCAGTGACTCGGGTGCATTTGGTTTTTGAAGAGGGCGAAGCATGACCGCATATAAGTTATTAGTTATCATCTCATATTGA
>NZ_JAUBOJ010000091.1:0-19561 GCF_036700185.1 Microcoleus sp. BM001215392
AATGGAAAGCGTTAATCGGTTTCGGATTGAGCAAGAATTTGCGATCGGGCAGATGAAGGAACAGTGGTTTGATTTAGCGGGTGAATTGGGATGGTTGGTTTTAGTTGACAGGGATACTCGCACGAAAAAGCCTATTTATTCGTTTTTACATTCTAGTTTTCAGGAATATTTTGCAGCTTTGGCTATTGATGATTGGGATTTTTTCTTACCTCGCCATCATATTGATAAACCTGTTCTAGGCAAGCCATACCGCATTTTTGAGCCGCAGTGGAAAGAGGTGATTTTGCTGTGGTTGGGTCGAGAGGAAGAAGATAGAGAGGAGAAAGAGGAATTTATTAAGGGAATCATAAACTTTAACGATGGATTCAATGGTAAATTTTATTGGTATCGAGCTTATTTTCTAGCTGCTGCTGTCATTACTGAATTTAGAAGTCATTTTGCTGATGAGATTGCACAGCAGATTATAACGTGGAGTTTTGATTGTTTCTATAAACAAGTTGGTTATTTTTCTAAAAACTTACAGGATGCTCAATTTCATTCTACTATTATAGAAGGATCTAGGGCAGAACTGCCCAAAGCCGACTACCCTAAAGCCGTTAATTTTATATTGCCATTACTAGAAGATAAAATTGAGTATCGGCATATTCGACATGAAGCGATCAAAACTTTAGGAGTAATAGGTACTGGTAATTGTGATGCAATTCAGGCTTTGAATAGAATAATAGACGATCCCTCTGAAAAAATCTGCTGTGTAGAAATAGCTGCTTGTAGCCTGGGCAAAATTTCTACAGAAAATCTCAGATTAAAAGCCATAAAAAAAATTATTGATTTGATGGCTATCGATGTTCATAAAACTGCCGTTGCATATCTTAGTCAGCTTGTTTTTGAGATTGTGAATATTCCTTTTGATATTGTAGATTTAGTTGTAGAAGGTATGGCAGAACATATAAAAGAACTTGATATACTATTATCTTTTTTTCCTTCTAACTGGATAATTGCTAAGGCTTTTTTGAAGATAGCCCCAATTGACCACCCACAATACCAGTATGCTACTGACATCGAAAATATAACCGAGGCAAGGATTAAGCAAGTTGAAGATAGCGGAATGGATGCGTTGCTCAATGATATCATGATCCTAGGTTTAGGGGATATAACAGCAAAAGAATTAGAATCGCAAATTCTTAAAGTAATTTCTCATTTAAACTTGATTTTACGTACCAACCAAGACCAGGAAATTCAAAAGATAGCTGGTGATTGCTTAACATCAATATTGCTAGGTCAACAAGTCTCCAATCAAGCTATTTTTTTACATTTAATAATTCAAGGCTTAAAAGATTGCCCAGATTATCGTATCCGCGAAAACTACTCAGTCCTCTGGCACTGCGCCCAAAACCTCCCTTACCCCACCTTCTATGAAGCATGGCACGATTCCGCCACCACACGCGATCCAGAAGTCCCAGAAACTACCGCCGATTCTACCCCCTCCGCACAAAGCTTCAACTCAGCAAACTTACCCCAAGTCCTTGCCAATGCTATTGACAACGAACCCGATTTATCTAACAAAGTCAAACTAATTTGCATCGACTCTCACCAATTCATCGACCCCGAAAACCCCGCCCCAGAAATTTACGATGAGATGCTAAATCAAAATTGTCCAGAGTGGCAAAATGGGTATCCAGATACAATGCAAAAACTCAAACTTTATTGGAATTACCTGCGCCGCCAAAGCGAAATTCCCCGGTTTTTCATCTGCTACGATTCCACCGCACTCTGGGCCACACCCACAGGATTTAGCGATTCATTTCTGAAAGCTTTAAGCAAGTTCGATGGGGCGATTTGTGTGGTGTGCGAACCAGGGGATATTCCTTTGCAAACTTTTTCACCCCAACAACAAGACTTGGTAGCAGCTATTGTACAATGGATTGAAAAAGTAATAACCGAAAATTGATGTGAAAAAAATAGAAGAAATTCGCGATCAACTCCAAGCTGGTCAATTTGAATTTAGCCGCCATGCTTTTAGGCGTACTGTAGAACGAAATATCAGCGAACAGGAAATTAGAGAAGTCGGTGAAAATGTTATAATCATTGAAGATTACCCAGAGGATAAATATTCGCCAAGCTGCTTACTCTTAGGATTTACTCGATCGGGCAAAGTTCTGCACATCCAAGTTTCACGCCAACAATCAGAAACATCCAAAATTATTACTATTTATGAGCCAGAGCCCGATCGATGGATTGACTATTCACAACGGAGGTAACAATGTTTCAATGTCATGTTTGCAGTGCAACCGAATCTCATACAGAAAAAGTCAACGAAGTTTTCCAAATCAATGGAAAATTCTATCTGGTAGAACAAATTCCCGCTCAAGTATGTTCCAGGTGCGGTGAAGTTACATTTAACCCCGAAACAACAGAGCGAATCAGACAAATGTTACATGGAGAATCACAACCTGTGAAATCTATTAATGTTGATGTATTTGCCTACCAATAGCAAGAAATTCATCAATCGCGATCGCCCTGGGGAGTAACAACTTCGCTGCCAGATGCGATACAATCAAACTAATAGACTGAGGAACTAACAATGCTAAGTCAAACAACCTACGATCGAGTCTGTAAAAACTTTGAGCAAATTTACGATGAAGTTATCTCCACCCGCGAACCTGTAGTTGTGAGTCGGGAAGGCTGCGAAAGCGTATCCGTTATTCCTACAGATGAGCTAAATAGAATGATTGAAACCATCTATTTGTTCCAGTCCCATGAGAATGCCATACGTCTTCTAGATGCTCTACAACGTGCCAAAAAACGGACGAATAAACCTCAAACTCTAGATGAGTTGCGTAAAAATTTTGGACTGATTGAGGAAGCATAAAAAGTTTATGTCTGAGAATAAAGCAGGAACTATGACACTTACAAAGACCGAATATAAATATATAGAACTCAATGAAAACAATGTTCCCATCATATCCGGAACTACGATGAAAGTCGTTGAATTAGTCGAAGCTCAGATAGCTTATGGTTGGAGTCCAGCAGAATTGCACCTCAATCATCGCTACTTAACTATGAGCCAAATTCTTTCTGCCTTAGCTTATTATTGGGACCGTAAACAAGAACTAGATGCCGAAATCAAGCGACGAGAAGACTATGTAAAACAGGCAGAAATTGAAGCTGGCGAATCTCCTTTTGCTGCTAGACTACGCGCTCAAGGCCTATTGAAATGAGTCTAGCACTTTATATGGATGAACACATCCATTCAGCTATTACAGTTGGTTTACGTCTTCGAGATGTAGATGTTTTAACTGTTCAAGAAGATGGACGTGCTGGTACACCAGATACTATTTTACTCGATCGAGCTATGGAGCTTGGGCGAGTTATGTTTTCACAAGACCAAGATTTTTTAATTGAAGCAAAACGTCGTCAAGCTGAAGATATAAACTTCTCTGGTGTGCTCTTTGCTCGTCAGTCTCGCGTTTCCATTGGTGATTGTATCCGCGACTTGGAAATAATTACTAAACTTGGCGAACTGGAAGAATTTGCTAATCGAGTTCAATATTTGCCTTTGTAGCTTACCTGACAAGATAAGCTAATGCTGCGGCTCTACCTAGCAAGGTTGTATTCACAGCTTCATTCATCGCTTTGTTCAGGCAATAATCTTCTACCGCTTCTGCCAGATTTTCCTCTGAAGCTTCCCCAGTAGGTAACAGTTGTCGCCATAAATCAATCGGAATCACCACTCCGATCGCCTCGCCGTCTTGGTTGGTAAGATATTCAATATTTACCATGCCTATTGTCCTCAAGCTTGAATTTAGATCGATTCCTATCTCTAAGTGTATCATCAGAAATGCGATCGCTCTAATCTCCACCTCTCACCATCACCCCTTAACGCAAACCACTTGCTTCAAAGTCGCCACAACTTCCACCAAATCCGACTGCTGACTCATCACCTCCTCGATCGGCTTATAAGCCCCGGGAATCTCATCTAAAAACTCCGTATCTTTACGACACTCAACCCCCTCAGTTTGCCGCACAAAATCATCCAGAGTAAAGACATTCTTCGCCTTGCTGCGAGACATCAACCGTCCCGCACCGTGAGAGCAAGAACAGTAACTTTCAACATTACCTTTCCCCTTAACAATGAAAGACTTTGCCCCCATTGAACCCGGAATAATCCCGTAATCCTGTACATTTGCGCGTACAGCACCCTTGCGAGTCACATACACATCTTCGCCAAAATGCACCTCTTTTTCCGCATAATTGTGATGGCAATTCACCTCTAATAACGGCTTAGTAGATTTGCCACCTGCAACGTGCTTTTCCACAATTCGCTTAAACCGATTCATCATCACATCACGATTAAAACGAGCATAATCTTGCGCCCATTGCAAATCATGCCAATAAGCCGCAAACTCCGGCGTACCCGCTACAAAATAAGCTAAATCTTGGTCAGGAAGACTAATTTCTGCCAGTCTAGCTAAATTTTTAGCAGTCTCAATGTGTTGCTGTGCGAGCAAATTTCCAATCCCGCGAGAACCGGAGTGCAGCATCAACCAAACAAAATCTTCGGTATCAACACAAACCTCAATAAAATGATTACCACCACCGAGGGAACCCATTTGTTTGAGGGCTTTACTTTCTTGGTGTTGTACGCCTTGATGAAGTTCCTTGAACTCGCGCCATTCCTGCCAGTTGGTAACTGTTTTTTCTACTTCTTTGTTTTCGGCAAATCCGACAGGAATTGCGGCTTCGATATCGAGGCGAATTTGTTTGAGTTTGCCTTCTAATTTGTGAGCTTTGAATGGCATTTTAATCGCAGCCATGCCGCAGTTGTGAACAAAGACTCCCGCAGTTAACGCAAAGTTGCCGTATTCGGGAACAGTTAAGCAATAGACATCTTGCTTTTCAACTAAAGGAATAATATCAACTACTTTGTGGTTGTAGCCGTGCTGATTTTTTCTGTAATTGTGAAGTCCGATAGGAGTTTTAATTTGATCTCCACAAGTCTCACAAGTGTATAGCCGATTAGCAATTTCTTTACTCTTTGCTTTACCCTTTTCACTCTGATTGTAATTAATTAGATAGTGCTTTCCTCGTTCGCCATTCCCTGCAACAGACTCTTTGAAGTGTTCGGGATTATTCTCCATATACTTCAGGATATTTTTCGTTCCGCGATCGGCGTAATACCTGTGTCCGTCTGAGGTTTGAGCTTGATCAGCTATGGCTTGCTTTCTTTTTTGTTCAAATTCCAGGGATTGCCAATGGGTATTTCTATCAACTAACGAACGGTGATAGGCAGAATGGTCATTATTACCCATGAATTCTAAATTTTCTGGTCTATTGTCTGCGGCATCGAAGTTTTTGTGATGAATCACAGTTATCTGATTGTGGAAAGATGGTATGTCTCCTAACAAACCAGAACGAGCAATTATCCAATGAGCTTTCTGCCACCTACCAGAATAGTTTTGCTGTACTAAAGTATATCCATCCTTATCTATTTTGGAATAAAAAGGCATCAATGACGTTCCAGTTGTCAAATCCCGCGCTTCTCGGTATTCGCCATTCCGCAACATGAATTGATGATCGGGAGTGCACTTGATTTCTTCTCCATTATCCAGTACCACTTTAACCAGTTTGGCATTGTTTCTAGTTAATTTGGCTGTAGCCTTAGCAGCAACAATTTTACCTGTTTCTGTACAGGAGTAGATAGAAAATTCTTTTTGACTCCTAGCCAATTCCCCGATCGCATAAGATTTGCCATCAACTAGAGGAATTTGTGTATCATCAGTAAAGCAACCAATATCAACCCCTACAGCCGCCGGAATTATCGCTTCTTTTGTGGCAATTACGGAACCGACTAAAGCTCCTTTTCCTAAATGTACGTCGGGCATTAATGCGACGTGTTTGAATACAAATGGCAAAGATGCTACATTGGTAGCCATCTTAGTTTCTTGTTCGCCCAGGGCGTGATTTGCCCAGGATAATACTGGTTTTGGGGTGGATATTTCTAATTTTTCGTAGGGCATTTTTGTTGAGTTTATTTTCCCTGTTTGGTTTTTATACTACATTTGTAACACAAATTGATATTCATGTCAATACGACTCAAGATCGGAGTCGGCGGTTGAAATCGCCACTAGACAAACTTGAGTCCGCGGCTCGACTGAGCGGAAGCTCGCCGAACTTCCTGCGCGGACTCAAGAGTAAAGGGGATATTTATCGTAAGGTGCGCATTGCGCACGCTACATTTTATAAATTTGTGGTTTTGCTAGCCGTTTTCTGTACGGGAATAGCGGCTGTCTGCGGCTTCTTGGCTGCAAATATCCCGAAGAAATCGTGCAGCAAAATATAGAAACACGGAATAATAAACAGCGTCAGCAAAGTAGCCAGCGACAAACCGGAAAACACCACAACTCCCAAAGGTTGCAGAAACTCCGAACCTTCTCCAATCCCCAAAGCGAGGGGAAATAAACCTAAAACTGTGGTGATAGTTGTCATCAAAATGGGTCGCAAACGTTGAGGTGCTGCTCTGAGAATTGCTGTTGTGCGATCGACCTTTTGCTCTTCGCGAATTTGGTTGGCCAATTCTACCATAATAATCCCGTTGTTCACGACAATCCCCACCAGCAAAATCGCCCCCACAATCACCGTTGCCCCGATCGCAGTTTTGCTCGCGTACAGCCCAAAAATCCCCCCAGCCAAAGCTAGCGGTACTGTCAACATAATCACCAGCGGGTCAACCAATGAGTTGTACTGCACTGCCATTACCACAAATACTAAAAAAGTTGCCATCGCGCCCAAAACTTTTAGGGAATTTTGCAATTGCTGATTGGTTTCGGCCGCAGCACTGGGGACAATACGCACTCCGGCGGGTAATTTTATTGCCGATAAAGCTGCATTGACTTGATTTACGGCGTCACCCAAACTAACTTGTTTATTCAAATTGCCGACAATCAAGAAAACCGGACGCTGGTTGAGCCGTTGAATTTCGCCCGGGGCTTTTCCTAAGGTAATTGCTGTTACATCGCTCAAGCGCACTAGAGTATTATTTCTCCCTAGCAGCGGAATGTACCGCAATTGATCTACTGTTTGTACAGATGCGCGATCGAATTGCACCCGCACATCTACTAAGCGGTTTCCCCGCTGCAATTGAGTCGGAATCGCGCCTTGAATTGCTGTCTGAATTGTCTCGCCAATTGCTCTAGCCGTCAGCCCGTACAGCGAGGCTCGTTCCCAGTCGGGGCGAATTTGTACTTCCGGCTGTTGGGGGTCTCCATCTGGTCGAAATCTCGCTAATTTAACTTTCTCGTCTAAAACTTTCAATATTTGACGGCCTGCTGTCTGCAATGCTTCAGGATTCTCGCCTTGGAGTATGATATCAATTTCGCCTCCCCGTACTGGCGAGTTGTTTAGAACTAAACCGCGAATTGATTCGGGAACTAGCCGCAGGCGAGTATTTTTGGGCAGGTCGATTTTATTTATTTCTGCTGTGAGGCGATCGGCAAATGCTGCTACATTTGTGCCTGGTTTGACAGTGATGGTGCTGCTACCTCTGAGCAAATTTTCTACTGTAGTGTTGCCAAAAAGCAGTCCTCCGGCTGTAGTTAAAGCGTACTGAGTTTCTGGCTGCTTGAGAAAAATTTCATCCGCTGCTTGCATCACTTTTTGATTGGTTTCCAGGTTGGTACCTGGTGGAAACAAAGCAAATAATCTCGCTTGACTGGTGTTAACTCGCGGTAAAATTTCTTGGGGAATTTGACCGGCCATCCACAAACTGCTGCTACCCAAGACCAAAAAGGCGATCGCGATTACCCACACCCTCCCGCCCACAACTTTTGTCAAAAACCGCCCGTAGCCACGCGTAGCGTCTTCAAACTTGCGGTTAAATATGGCGATCGGGGCGAAGTTGCTGATGCCGCTCGATCGCTCAATAGCCATCAACTGAGAAGTCAGCATCGGCACAATAGTTAAAGCTACTAACAAAGAGGCTGCTACCGCAAAGCTGATAGTTAAAATCAACTCGCTAAATAATAGCGAAATCAAACCACCGATCAACAAAAATGGCAAAACTGAGATTAAGTTGGCTGCTGTAGAAGCAATCATCGCTGATTCTACTTCCTCACTGCGCGCTACACACTCATCAATTGTCCGCTGCTTTCTATCTTTAATCCGCCCTTTGTTGAGATGGGGATTGTTTCTCAAACCAACAAGCACATTTTCTAAAATAACTACGCTAGTATCTATCGCTTGTCCGATTCCCAATGCCAAACCGCCCAAACTAAACAAATTCAAAGACAGTCCAAACAGCCGCATTAAAATAATCGCAGCTAAAGTACACAAAGGAATAGTCAAACAAATAATCAGCGTTTGCCGGAGAGAACCCAAAAAAAACAGCACTGCTACAGCCGCCAATAATGCCCCAGAAATACCAGCATTGGCGACATCGGCTAAAGAATTGCGAATGAATCGGGATTCGTCTAAGCTAGTAACAACTTGCATATCGGGCGAAATTAAATTAGCAGTCTGCATTTCCTGAATGCGTTTTTTCACCCCATCTACAACTTCGAGCGTATTGGCATCCGGCTGTTTTAAAATGCTGATTTTTACCGCTGGTTTCTGATTGAGAAATACCTTAACTCGTTCTTCTTCTGTCCCATCAATTATTTGTGCAAAATCGCGCAAATAAACTCGTTTCGGCGGATTAGCACCCAATACTTGAAAGGAGAGATTGCGGATTTCTCCAGCATTCCGCAGCCGCCCGACAGTCCGCGTCAAAGGTTCGTTGGCTTCTTGTCGCAACCGCCCGCCGGATGTGTCTAGGTTGCGGGCTGCTAGGGCGTCGAACACATCTGAGACGGGAACACCTAAAGCTTGCAATCGATTTAGGTCAATATTAACTTGAATTTCTTCTTTAACTCCGCCGGAAACGTCAACTGAAGCGACACCGGGAATTACATTTAATTCTCTTGCTAATTCTTCATCAGCAAACACGCGCAAATCAACTCCTTGGAGCGAATTTGAAGTTATAGCAAATTCGTAAACTGGTTGTTGGGAAGGATCGAATTTGAAGAGAGTGGGAGATTCTACTGTATCGGGAAGTCGGCTGCGGATGCGGTTGACAGCGGCGGTGGCGTCGTTGAGGGCTTGGTTGATGTCGCCGCCTGGTCTAAAGAATAAATCGACGCTGACTTGTCCTTCGCGGGTGCGGGAAAAAACTTGGGTGACGCCTTCGGTGGCGGAAAGTCCTTGTTCCAGAGGGCGAGTAACTTCGTCCACTGCGACTTCTGGGGAGATTCCGGGGGCGTTTAGGCGCACGCTGATGCGGGGATAGGTGATCGAAGGTAGCAAGTCAACGGGCAGTTGGGTGAGGTAGAACAGGCCCAAGATGATGATTGCTAGTGTCAGCATGAAGGTGCCGATGTGGCGGCGGATTGAGAGGCCGCTAATGCTTAATCCGGGTTTGTCGGAAGTCATTCGATTTTAGATTTTAGATTTTTAGATTTTTAGATTAGACGATTGGAGATTATTTGATTTGAAATTGAAAAGTTTACCCCCTGACTCAGCCTGTCAAGCTATGAATCGGGGGGATTGCGACCAAATTCTTTTGGAACACATTTTATTGTCGATCGATCGCGATCGAATATTTATACTGCGCTTTTGACAATTATAATAAATTTAATAAAATGTAAATAAAGTTTTTTTGAATATTCCTTTAGAGGTAGTCGCCCTCAACCGAAATTGACATAAGTTGCGATCGGTTTTTTAATCTGGATCAGTTATTAAAAATAGGAACAGGCAAGATGCCTATTCCACAACAACCAATCAACTTGCTTGTGGGGTATTGTTCTAACCCCGCCCTGAGATTGTTCTGTCCTTTTGACGGCACGACTACCCTTCGGCTGCGCTCAGCTTCCGCGAAGTCGAAGCTCAGGGCGAGCTGACTACTGACTGCTGACCGCTGACTGCTGCACTTGAGAGCCATGGGCGCGCGGGTCTGAACTACTTGTTTTTACAGGCCCTGTGGGGGCAGTAAAATCAGAAACTTGACCCGAAGCTTGGACGTGCGGTAATGGTTTTCCGGCAATTAAAGCTTCTAAGTTGTCTTCCATAATACTTCGCGGTGTTTCGCCGATCGTTTCTGCCACGCTGTTGCCTTTATCGTTCAAGTAGACAAAGTGCGGAATCCCATCTACTCGATATTTACTGATTTCTGGCAGCCATTTGTCGTTGTCTACATTCAGCATCACAAAATTCATTGGTTCGGCGTATTGCTGTTTGATGGCGCTCAAATCTTTGGCCATTGCTTGACAGCTACCGCACCAATTAGCATAAAATTCCATCAGGGTTGGTTTACCGTTTGTTAAGGCTGTTTCTAAGGGTACGGAGGCTTTTGCCATTTCCGTGAGACTGCTTGATGGCGTTTGAGTTCGCACTCCTAAGAAGAGAGATATTGAAAGAGCGATCGCTGCTAATACGATCAATAAGTTTCTGATGCGCGCGGCCGCTGTGATGTCGGAATCTTTGGGTACAGGGGTAGCAGTTGAGTTTGGCGAATTGAGACTCATAAAATAAATCGCGATTTTATTTTTATGTTTTTATTTTGATAATCTAGACCAAATTATACCACATTTTGAGATAATTAGACCAATCTCATCTAAAAATTGGCTGATGCCTGTAATTAGATTCAAGTGCGTTAAAACTTAAGAACGGAAAAATTGTTTGTAAATTACTGAGGTTAAAGTGAAAAAACGGGTAACGCTGACGTTTCCCCAACGATCGATCCAAATGCCTGTCACCTATCGACTGGCTAAGGATTTTAATGTTGCGGCCAACATTATCCGCGCTCAGGTGGCTCCGAATCAAGTGGGCAAACTGGTGCTAGAGTTATCAGGGGACATTGACCAACTAGAAGCGGCGATCGACTGGATGCGATCGCAAAACATCGGCGTTTCCCTAGCCAGCAGGGAAATACTCATCGATGAAGATATCTGCGTTCACTGCGGCTTGTGTACGGGGGTTTGCCCGACTGAAGCCTTGACCCTTGACCCAGAAAGCTTTAAACTAACGTTTGCTCGATCGCGCTGTATCGTCTGCGAGCAGTGCATCCCTACTTGTCCGGTGCAAGCTATTTCTACCAATCTCTAATTTTTCAAACCGCGCTTAATTTATCGGGGTCATCTTTTTTAACCTGGTTTCCCTAATCTTTCCATCAGATGAGAAAAAATTCTTGGCTTTCGCTCACTCTACTTTTTACTACTTATTTCATTTTTGGCTGGAAATTATCTGAATTTGATATTCCGCCGCACCTGACTTGGTTTTTAGCCATAGCTGCTATTTTTGTGTTAGCTATCGGTTTGTCGTTCCCGCTTAAAAACACCAAAAAATGGATGATGCGGTGGATTTCAACTGATACTGGTGCTTTTATTTCGATTATTTTTGGAGCTTTTTTAGCAGTTATAGTTGTGACTTGGATGCACCTTTTTGTGACTTGTTTAGTATTGATTTCAGCCGGAGCTTTGGCAAGACTGGATATTCAAATATTTGGTCATCAAAGATGGCGAACTTTTTTGATATTAGCTGCTATTTCTCTAAGCGGTTTGGGGTTGGGTGGCTACCTGGAATTTTTATCAAAAACAGGCAGGATCGTATTCTCTTAATTTGCAACGGGAAATTCACGCCACCAAATGCTACGACTAACAGCGGATATTTAGTCGAAAACAATCCGATCGCGCATCGCTAAAATACAGCCGCTCTTTCTACCATACCTGACGCCGAACTAAGGAGGCTTTGTCGGGCGACAATCATAGGATTTTTCACCAGAGCGAGCTACAGATGCCCAATTACTGATTCCCACCCAATAAAAAAGCAGCTTTAGGGAGCTGCTCGTCAGATTGCATGAGGTATTGTTCTTAGGATAGGACGGGTGGAATTCGATCGATCTTGGGTTACATTTTTTGATACGGGAGAGTTGATGAGTCAATGGACGATCGCGAAATCGTCACATAGGAGGATTACATCGAAGCTAAATTTCCTGAGAATGAAGTTAGCGTTTAACTGTCCTTGCGCCCTACAGCCCTTCAGCGGTGGGGCCATTTTATTTTGAGAGAGAACTCACAGCATTTTCAATTTTTAATCAAAATAACTGATTGGGTAAGGCTTTCGATCGCTCAGCTACAATTGAATTTTGTTTTGAAACTCCGATCGATAACCGACTTGAGCGCATCAAACAAGTCTGCCATTAGCTTTTACACAAAGTCTCCCACAGCTAAACCCTCACACTAAATAAAACATACGTACCACCCGATCTCAAACCCGGTTGATTTTCAGCACTTGGGCGGTTAAACGGACACCTTCAGACAGGAATCAGTATTATTACGCAATTAAAAAATCCTCAAAAATCTGTGGTTCTAGCAGAAACCCGCTTTCTGAGCGTATCAATTGATATCATCGCGGGTTTTAGATTTGATAGCTTTTCGGACTTCCTCGATCGCCATGAGTGCAACTTCTTCAGGCTTTTCGCCTCCACGGGTGGAGACTCGGACATCTGCCTGAGTGTAGAAACACTCTCGCTCGCTCAAAAGGTTTTGCAGCTTAGATTTTAGATCCCCCTCCCGCAGTAGGGGTCGAGTGGTGTCGGAACCCAGCCTCTGGATCAATTGCTCTACAGGCACGTCCAGCCAAACCACGATACCGTAATGCAAGTAACCCCAATTGATCGATCGCCCCACAATCCCGCCACCCGTAGCCACGATCGAATTTTGATAAGCAGCCAACTCGCCGAGCACCTTCGTTTCTAGTTCCCGAAAAGCCTCTTCCCCTTGGCGAGCAAAAATCTCAGCAATTGATTGATTCGCCACTCGAACAATTAGCTCATCAGTATCAAAAAAACGGTATTTTAATTCCCTTGCCAAAATACGCCCTACCGTGGTTTTTCCCGCACCCATCATCCCGACGAGATACAGATTGACTCCCCTCAACAAATCCACCGCCAAATCCTCCATATTTTGCTATTTTTTCAGATTAATCGATCCGCTGGGGCGATCGTCCTCATCAAATACATCATCGTCATCCAATCCCCAATCCTCCTCTGCTTCTGCACTAGGATTTGGGGGAACTCCTGCACCATCCGAGTTAAGTATCGCCTCTTGCGGAGGAACCACCACTCGATACTCAGCATCGTAGACAGACTCAGTTTGCCCCACCCCCGACTGGTTCGGATCTCGATAGCCGTAAGAGTATACCGAGCCGGCCCAAGACTTGCTTTTCGGTTCCTGTTTAGTTTCGTAATCCCTGGGATTTGTGCCTCGTCCAAAGTCATTTTCCTGTGGCTCGGCAGCCAAATCGCCGTCCCCCCAATCATCATCGCTGGCGCCACGGGCAGATTTTGAGCCATCAGAAACCCAATCGTCCTCATCATCTGCGACATAACTCCCAGCACCAGGATAATCTTTTGCACCAACCGGATTCGGAGTTTCTTGCTGGAAAGTCCGGGCGCCGTAGCCCGCCGGCGTACCGTACTGTGTTCGGTAAGCAGCAGACTGAGTTTGGCTGTTTTCCCGATTCAGATCCGGGTCAATTTCCTGTTTTCTAGGAGACGGAGGCGGCTCCTTAGGTGTCCTCCTATCTGTTGGGAAAGTATCAGAACGGCTGCGACTGTCGCGGCCAGCGCGCTCTCGCGGTTGAGATAGGTAATTTGAAAACGAGAGCATACCAGAAATGAATAAAGATGTGACAGCTCCCGCCGCCATGCTGAGCAAAATCCAGATTGATAAGGGCACAGCGGGCGATCGAATTCCCAAAAATACCAGCGATAATGCCGGCTCCACATTTTGTAGGGCAAAAATAGTTAGCCCTACCACAATAACGAGCAATAATACAGGACGCATAAAATTTTTTATTGGTTATTGGTTATTGGTTATTGGTTATTGGTTATTGGTTATTGGTTCTTGGTTCTTGGTTATTGGTTATTGGTTATTGGTTCTTGGTTCTTGGTTATTGGTTATTGGTTCTTGGTTATTGGTTCTTGGTTCTTGGTTCTTGGTTCTTGGTTATTGGTTATTGGTTCTTGGTTATTGGTTCTTGTCAACTATCAACTGCTTTCCTATCAACTGCCAACCATCAACTGTCAACTATCAACTGCTTTCCTATCAACTGCCAACCATCAACTGCCAACCATCAACTGCTTTCCTATCAACTGCCAACCATCAACTGCTTTCCTATCAACTGCCAACTGCCAACTGTCAACTATCAACTGTCAACTGTCAACTGTCAACTCTTCTTCCTTCCAGCGTTTGAGAGGAACGCAATCAATCCCCAACTGGTCTAAAGCGCGAGCCACCACAAAGTCTACTAAATCTTCAATAGTTTGAGGATTGTGATACCAAGCGGGAATCGCTGGCACAATTCTAGCTCCAGCTTCCGCTAAGGTGGTCAAATTCCGCAGGTGAATCAAGCTAAAAGGCGTTTCTCTAGGTACAAGTACCAATTTTCTCCCTTCCTTGAGCTGAACGTCGGCCGCTCTTTCGAGCAAATCCGAACTCAAGCCAGCGGCCAACTTGCCTAGTGTACTCATGCTACAGGGAATAATCATCATCCCTTGGGTGCGAAATGAGCCGCTAGCAATATTAGCACCAACATCTTGCCAGGGATGGCACCGGAGCTTACCAGAATTCGGTACTCCTGCTTGTTCCCGCCAGAATTCTTCTTGCATAGTTGGTTCTGCGGGCATTCGGATGTTCTGTTCGCTTTGCCAAACCATGTAGGTAGATTTTGATGCTACCAGTTCGACGGCGCGATCGGCTTCCAACAGATATTTTAAGGTTCGCACGGCATAAATCAGTCCCGATGCTCCAGTCACTCCTACAATCAGCGGGTAGTTATTTGTCATTAGTTATTTGTTATTTGTTATTTGTTAGTTGACTGTTGACTGTTGACTGTTGACTGTTGACTGTTGTTAGTAATTAGTTGACGGTTGTCTGTTGTTAGTAAGTAATTAACGATATTACTGGTTATTGGTTACTGGTTATTTGCAGGAAATAACCAATAACCAATAACTAATGACTAATGACTAACGACTAATGACTAATGACTAATGACTAATGACTAATGACTAATGACTAATGACTAATGACTAATCCTCATCATCAAAAGCTTGGCTACCGCCGCCAACAGCAACTAAATCTATTTGCTGGCGATAGTAGTCAACGCTTTTAACTTGGACTTCTACCCGATCGCCCAAACGGTACTGATTGCGGTTTTTGCGACCTACTAGAGTTTGCTGGCGCGATCGATATTCATACCAGTCATCCTTCAGGGAAGAAACGTGCACTAATCCTTCAACTCGCAGGATATCGCTCTCGGGCGGCCGCACCTCAATTTCGACAAAGAAACCGTAAGACTGCACCCCTGTAATCAAACCCTGGAAAGTTTGACCTGTGCGCTCTTTCATCAATCCGGTTTTCTTCAATCCCTGCAAATCGCTTTCGGCATCTTCAGCAACCCTTTCGCGTTCCGTCAGGTGTACCACCGCCGCTCCAAACTCTGTCTCATATTCGTGGTGCAAGTCTGGGGGAAGGACGTTCCAGGTAATTTGACCGTGACAGGAGGAATGGTGCAGGTTGACTTTTTCCTTAGCGCGAGTTGTGCGGCTGCTGCGGCCTTGCTCGAACACGGCCTGCAACACCCGCAGCACTAGCAAATCTGCGTAGCGAGACAGCGGGGAAGTGCAGCGCGTGTAACCATCTGACAGCGCCAAACCGAAATGCGGTTTGGGAGTTGTGCTGTACACAGCGGGTTTCATGGTGTCTTCCAGCAGGTAGGTGAGAACTCTTTCCGACTTCAGACCGGCAAACTGCTGGGTAAAGCGCTGAAAATCAAAGGGCAGAACTTCCTCTTCGTTTTCGAGATACAGTTCGCCTCCGAGGTTATTGGAAAGTTTGATGAACTCTTGAATGTCTGCCGGGTCTGGCATCGGTTGGACGCGGTAGATGGCTGGGACTCCCAAGGCTTGCAGGTGAGTGGCGACAGCTTGGTTGGCGAGTACCACCAACTCGGAGACCGCCGACTGGGATGCGGGAGCCGTTGCAAAAGCTCCTAATTCGCCTTCATCGTCGAAGTGAGAGTTGGCGTCGGGCAAATTTAGTTCAAAAGCTCCTCGCTTGAGCCTCGCCTGTCTGGCAGCCTTTGAGGCGTCGCTAATGCGATCGAGGAAAGGACGCAGGGCGCTGGACAAATGATGAACTTCTGTATCGGGATCTGCTTGTAGGATTGCTTCGGCTTCTGGGTAGCTGAGCTGGTAGTCAACTTGAATGACGCTGGTTTGAATTTCGTATTCTAGGAGTTCTCCTGATTCGTCTAAGGTGAGCAATATACTGAACGTCAGGCGTTCGCTGTCTGGTTGTAGCGAGCAGCGCTCGTTGAGGAGTTCTGGCAGCACGGCGATGATTTTTTCTCCCAGATGGGCACAGGTGCCTCGCTTGCGGGCTTCGCGGTCTAGGGGGGTTTCGGGCTGTACGTACTCGGCTGCGTCGGTGATGTGGATTCCCACTTGCCAGCCGCCAGACTTGAGGCTTTCGATCGACAAAGCCCGTTCTATTGGCGGATCCGAGAGGAATGAGGTCGGGTCGAACTCTTTTTCTGTCTGGTTTTCGCCTGTTCCCTCTGAGAAATTTTCCTCCTGAGTTTGACGGGCTTGGTTGTCGGTGTCGGCTTCTTGCAGTTCGTGTTTGCTAAAAGTAACTGTCAGGATGTTGCGCAAATCCAGCCGTTTTTTGATGTCGGTTTTTTTGACTTTGCTGGGCAAATTTTCGGCTGCTTTGATGACGGCTGCGGGGAAGGAGCGCGGCAAGTCGTGCTTGCAGCATACGATGTCGAGGTCGTCGGCGGCTTCGGCGTCGGAACCGAGAACCTGTACTACTTTGCCGACTGGGCGGTGGGTGCCGAGGGGGTAGCGTTTGACTTCGACGTGTACTAAATGATCGATCGCCTCTTGCAGATTTGTACCGTTGGCGAGCAAGTCTAGTTCAAACAGCAGGCGATCGTCTAGGGGAATTGCTCTGTAGCTGACGCGGCCGGTGGGGGTGGCGGTTTGCTTGACTCGCGCCAGTACCGAGGGGTTGGCGCGTTCGAGGATCAGCATGACTTCGCCTTCGGGCGAGCGGCGACGGCTACCTTCTTTGATGATTTTGACTAAAACTCGATCGCCATTCCAAGCAGTCGAGAGGTGGCTTTCCCGCACATAAACGTCTTCTGAGCCTTCAGCGTCTTGAATCGCAAAGCAAAATCCTTTGCTCGAACAGCGCAGTTTTGCTTCTACTACGTCATCTTCAGCTACCCGACGATAGCGGCCTTTGTCTTTGACTAATATGCCAATTTTCTCTAGAGCTTCTAATGCGATTTGAAGTTTGAGTTGACTGGTTTCATCATTGCAGTCGAGTTTTTTTTCTAGTGCTTTGGGAGCCACTAATTTGTCTTCTGTAAAATTTGCCAGCAGTGCAGCGATAGAAAATTCCATGTAGCGATCGATCCTCTTGTTTCCAGCAATTAGTCTAATTTTGGCGAAATCAGCCGCACCCTGTCTTGCCCTCGCTGTGCCTGCTTCCCAACAAATGCGCGGGTTAGTAGGTGGAGATGCCAGCACAGTCGGTGCTACCCGTGCGCGGGGATTTTTTCAAATTTTCCCCCCACACCCGCACTCTCTAATTGTCTGCTGTCTGTCTGCAAATGACAGATGATGGTGCAGACAAATACCCATACCCTATTCCCCAATACAATTTTTTAGCGTTGGTTCCTTTGCTTTTGGCTTGCAGCCCCGAGCTCTTCGCGAAGTAGAAAGCCCCTGTCGGTTCTTAAAAGATGACGGAAATGCTGAAAGCGACGGGTTGAGTCCTGGATCGGGAGATGGAGAGATGCAGAGGGAGAAAATTTGCATTTGGGCCTCCTGCGTTTTTCCTTCTGCCTTTTTCCTGCTTTCTTCTGCTTTTTGAAGTGCCTCTTGCCTTTTGCTTAAGCCAAACATTTTACCGTCTCAAGGCAAAATTGCTAGTAGCTCGCCGCTGCGATACCCCTGTTTTTGCAAGCGTTCTGCCCTTGCGGACGGAGGTGCAATTCAGGGTAGGGAGCAATCTGTGCTGTAGAAAGTGCAAGGTACACAAAACCGGAGACTTTTACTACTTTTGCCTAGTTGCTGTGTCATCTCCTATAGGTAGAAATGACGCCCGGTGCTTGTTAGCTTAAACCGCCGGATGTGGGATAGGGTTTAGTCGCGTGAAAGGTTGCGCGGATGATTCACCTTACATTTATTGTATGTTGAATATGTGCTTTCAGAAAAATGTTTTCTCTCTCGTTGTACTAAACTTAAGTCATCTGCCCCTTCTGGTTTCGGGGTCAAAAAATTATGTTTGCTGAATTTCGCGCCCTTTATCCCACTGGACAGTTAATCTGTGAGTTGGTGACTATTCATCACGGTAAGTTTGTGGTTCGCTGTCTGGTTCAGGTTGACGGCAAAACTCTCGCTACTGGTATGTCCGCTGCTGAGTCTGTTGAGGATGCTGAAGACCGCGCCCGATCGCGATCGATTGCTGTCCTCGCATTTGCTGCTGCTCCGACTCCGGTTGCTGCTGTTCCCGTTCCGGCTCCGGCTCCGGCTCCGGTTGCTGCTGTTCCCGTTCCGGTTCCGGCTCCGGCTCCGGTTGCTGCTGCTGTTCCCGTTCCGGCTCCGGCTACTGCTGTTCCCGTTCCCGTTGGGCCAGCCCTTGCTCCGCTTCCGGTTTTAGAAATGCCTGTTCCAGACAAAGTTGAAATACCACATCAAAGCAATTTTGTCAATAGTGAAGCAAAATTAAATGCAGAGCCGATCGCACCTGTACCCGAGCCGCCGCCACCAACAGTCGATCGGCCAGGGGCTGGATTTGTACCGAAGCAGTTAGATTCGGACGCTTGGCTGTCTTCGAGCTACGGCGAACCGCTTCCAGAATTGGAAGTGCCGAATACAAGTCAAAGCGAACTGTCGCAGGGTGCGGCCGAAGTCCGGGGATTGCAACCGATCGCGGTAGGAATTCCCAGCGATGCGATCGAAGATGATTCTGATACGATCGCCCAAATTGACGCCATCCTCAAACGGCTGCGATGGACAAAAAAACAGGAAACCGACTGTCTCGAACAAAATTATGGCAAGTCATCGCAGAGAGAACTTTCTAGCGAACAGTTGGCAGATTTCCTAGAATATCTGGAAATCTACAGCAGAACCACCGAAGAAATCAAGAGGTTGGGATGGACAGCCAACCAAGGAAAAGATTATCTCAAACAAGGTTACGGCAAAGAAGCGCGACATTTCTTAAATAGAGAAGAATTGTTCGACTTCCTGCAATATCTCGAATCTTTACCTTAAAAATCAGGAAAATAGGTTTGATCGTTCGGACTTCAGTCCTTCTTTCTAAGGACTTTAGTCCTTAAAATAGGTTCGCTCGTTCGGAATTCAGTCCTTCTCAGGACTAAAGTCGGAACGATCAAAGAAGTTATACCATTTATCTAAAGTTGTGCAACACTCTTCGACCCCCCCTAGCCCCCCCTTGTT
>NZ_JAUBOJ010000092.1:0-17344 GCF_036700185.1 Microcoleus sp. BM001215392
GATTTTATGTCCAAATGCTACGCCCTTCTATGATTTTTGCACTCTTGTCTATTAGACAGGGGTTTTAACCCCGCTTAGGACTGGCGGGTAAGCGGGAGGATTTGCGGGACTTACAGCTTAAGTTGTTACTGCTTGGAGACTGCCGTGTCTAACCGGTACTCGAAGAGAGCTCGGGGTGTACTTCACAAACATGGAATCTGCTATATTTAACTTTTTCAAGACTGAGGCTGCTCCGCGGCGGTGCGGTACACGCACTATTGGTGGCACGGCGCGCGCTACTAATTAGTAGATTCACGACTCCAAAATTAGCCCGAATTCGCCACAAACAGCACAGCCAACCCCGATTTAATCTTCATCCGCTCGGCCCTCAGGCCACACCGGCGCCCCACTCAAAATGCCGCGCAGCCCCCCTATCGGTTTGCTGACTTTGATGCCGTAGCGAGTAATGTCGAGTTCTCGCAGAGTTTTCTCGAAATTGCTGACTCGTTTTTTAATTACGCCGATCGCCTTGCGGATTTCTGTTCTATTATGCAATTGGCGTTCCACATAGCGGATAAACATCAGATTATCAGCCAAATAGCTAATTCCGATCTCGGTCAGCCGAAAATTTCCGCTAATGGCTTCTACCTCATTAATCAAGATCACGGTGACTCCCATATTTTTGAGATACTTGCACAAAGCGTGCAAATTGTTCACCAAATCTTGCCCGCGCATCGAAAGCTGATAGCCAGAAATACTGTCAATCATCACAATCCGCGTCTTTTCCTGTTCCACCTCTTGGCGTACCATACTGGCAAACTGATCCGGCGAATACAGCAAAGGTTCCACAGGTATCACCGAAAGACTTCCCTGCGCCATCATCGCCCCAACCGGGATATTGACCGATTCGCAGCGGCGCAGCAGAGTAGAAATTGACTCCTCAAAAATGTAAACTACCGATCGCTCCCCTCTTCCAGCAGCCTCCTTCATAAACTGAATCCCCACCGTCGTCTTACCCACGCCGCTAGGCCCAGTAATCACCGTGACAGTCCCCCGTTCCAGCCCCCCGTGCAGCAGTTCATCCATTTCTGGAACCCCAGCAGAAATCGGTTCAGCGACAAAATGCTGTTGGTAGTTGTCGGGAAGCAGGCGCGGAAATACCTCCATCCCAGCCTGAGTCAGGCGCAGCGAATGGCGGCCGTCGCGGAAGTTGGAACCGCGCAGCTTGGTGACAGACAGAGTGCGCCCTTCAGGCCGCAATTCCAAGTAAATTACGCCATCGCTGATGAATTGCAAATCGTCGTCGGGAGCACTTGATGTCCCTTCCGAGGTGAACACCACCGTCGCCCCCCCTTCCACCAAAAACCGCAGAAAAGACAGAACTTGCTTGCGAAACTGAAACTCATCCGCAGCTAAGTAGCGAAATTGAGTAATTGCGTCCAAAAACACCCGATTCGGCTTGACAGCTTGGACTCGATCGATAATCTTTTGTGTAGTGGGTTCTCGCTCAACTTCAGACGGCGAGAAAATGTCATAGGTTTGAACTTGGGTAAAAAATTCTGAGGAGGGGCTCAAATCGAGGAAAGCCATCGCCTCGATGTCAAAACCTAGAGATTCAGCATTGGCGCGCAATTGCGCTTCCGGTTCTCCCAAAGTAATGAACAGGGGCGTTTCACCCAAAGCAATACCTGCTGCCAAAAAGTGAAAGCCCAGGGTAGTCTTCCCAGTACCGGGGCCGCCGCGTACCAGATAAGAGCGCTGAGGAACCAGCCCGCCGCCAATCACTTCGTTGAGACCAGCAATTCCTACTGAAAGTCGGTTTTGAGACATTTGTTTGTTCATGTTTAGAATATCGGCCCGTATTAATATTTAATGGTTTGAGGCAGTGTTTTGATTATTTTTTTTACCGGGCGTCTGATAACCTTCATGAAATCTTTTTCTACCGAAACTTACGTTAGCACACAAGAATTAGAGGGTATTGTCGGCAGTTCTGGCATCTGTCTGCGGCAAGATATAGAGGCTTTTTGGCAAGAACGGGTAGAAAAAGCAGTTGCCCCAGGCACTTCAATAGCCTGTACAGTTTACCCCAATACTCAGGAAGAACTCGCGGCAGTCATTGCTTGTGCAGGGCGAAATCGTTGGGCACTGTTGCCGGCAGGGAGCGGCAGCAAACTCGACTGGGGCGGTTTAGTTAAATTTGACCCGGATTCCCCCCAGCCCCCCTTCTTAAGGGGGGAGCAAGATGTTGTCAAAGTCCCCCGGGAGGGGGATTTAGGGGGAGCTCCTGATGCAAGGGGGATTGTGGCTGTGAGCACGGCGCGCCTGAATCGTCTGGTAGAACACGCTGTGGGCGATTTAACCGTGACTGCGGAGGCGGGCATGAAGTTTGCCGATTTGCAGGAAATTTTAGGGGCATCAGGTCAATTTTTGCCGATCGATCCAGCATATCCGCAACAGGCAACTTTGGGCGGAATTGTCGCTGCTGCTGACACGGGTTCGCTGCGACACCGCTATCGGGGCGTGCGCGATTTGTTGTTGGGAATTAGCTTTGTGCGATCGGACGGTAAAATTGCTGTAGCCGGAGGTCGAGTTGTGAAAAATGTCGCCGGTTACGACTTGATGAAACTGTTTACCGGCTCCTACGGCACATTGGGCGTCATCAGTCAAGTAACATTCCGAGTTTATCCGCTGCCCGAATCGTCGGGAACTGTCATACTGACAGGAGAAACCAATGCTTTAGCCGAAGCTGCTCAAATCTTATTATCTTCTGCTTTGACACCGACAGCCGTTGATTTACTGTCACCGCAGTTAGTAGAAAAACTGAGTTTGGGTAAAGGTTCGGGATTGGTTGTGAGATTTCAAAGCATCGCCGAAAGCGTTAAACAACAATCAGCCCGCTTGTTGGAAGTTGGCGAAAAGTTGGGCTTGCAAGGCACTAGCTGCGGCGAAAATGATGAGCATCAATTATGGCAAAGATTGCCAGAAACAGCCTGGAATTCTGCCAATAATTCCACAATTATTTGTAAAATAGGTATCAGACCGTCGGCAGCAGTCAAGGCAATTAACGAGTTGCCGGTACAGGACGCTTTGATTCATGCGGGCACAGGTTTGGGAGTTTTACGGTTTGAGACTGCGACGGCGGATACGCTATTGCAGGTACGCAAAGGGTGCGAAGCTAAAGGCGGTTTTCTGACGGTTTTGGCTGCGCCAGCCCACATCAAGCAAGGATTAGATGTTTGGGGCTATACTGGAAGTGCGATCGATCTAATGCGCCGCATCAAACAAGAGTTTGACCCGGAAAATATTTTAAGTCCAAATCGCTTTATCTTAAAAGGTTCGTAGTGAGGACTTCAGTCCTTCTTGAATCCCTTTATAAGTATTTTGTGAACCTGATTGTTTTTTGACGAACCGCGAAGGCGCAAAGAGCGCGAAGGAAGAGAGGAGAAGAGAAGAGAAGAGAAGAGAAGAGAAGAGTCTGTGTGTTCGCTTGACGGAATTCTATCCGTTAAATCCGTTAAATAATCC
This sequence comes from Microcoleus sp. BM001215392, assembly GCF_036700185.1. Lineage (NCBI taxonomy): Bacteria > Bacillati > Cyanobacteriota > Cyanophyceae > Oscillatoriales > Microcoleaceae > Microcoleus > Microcoleus sp. BM001215392. Next base: position 3,505 of record NZ_JAUBOJ010000092.1, read on the forward strand.
GTTGCCGAACTTCTTTCTACCATATATGCAAACATCAGAAACATCTCAAATTCCCAACGACGATTTAAGACCCGCGAAAGAAAGCAATTTCCTCGCCCAAAATCCCCACTTACAAACGCTTGAAATCCCAGGTTTTGACGCCAACAATCCGCCCGATCCAAAATTAATCGATTCTTGCGTACACTGCGGTTTTTGCTTGTCAACTTGTCCGAGTTATCGGGTACTCGGAAAAGAAATGGATTCGCCCCGAGGTCGCATTTATTTAATGGATGCAATCAATGAAGGCGACGCACCTTTAAATGAAGCAACTTCGCAGCATTTTGATACTTGTTTGGGCTGTTTGGCCTGCGTGACAACTTGTCCGTCGGGAGTTCAATACGACAAGTTAATTTCGGCAACTCGCCACCAAGTTACCCGAAATCAAAAACGCACTTTTTCTGACAATGTAATTCGCACTTTAATTTTTAATCTATTTCCTTATCCTCACAGATTGCGGCCTTTGCTAGTACCGCTGTTTATTTATCAAAAATTAGGCCTGCCAAAACTAATTCGCCAAACAGGTTTGCTGAAAAAAGTATTTCCCCGCTTGGCGGCGATGGAATCAATTTTGCCGGAAGTTACTGTCGATTCTTTCCGGGATAATTTACCCGAAGTCATTCCCGCACAAGGGGAAAAACGCTATCGAGTCGGGGTGATTTTAGGCTGCGTGCAGCGGTTGTTATTCTCGCCAGTTAATGAGGCTACAGTGCGAGTTTTGACGGCTAACGGTTGCGAGGTTGTGATTCCGAAAAGTCAAGGATGTTGTGCTGCTTTACCGGAACATCAAGGACAAGCCGAACAAGCGAAAGCTTTGGCGAGACAGATGATTGATAGCTTTGAAAATACGGGCGTTGATTTTGTGATTATCAATGCTGCGGGGTGCGGGCACACTTTGAAAGAATACGGTCACATTTTAGCAGACGATCCGGAATATCGGGAGAAAGCCGAAGCATTTGCGGCTCATGTTAAGGATATCCAAGAGTTTTTGGCAAGTGCCGGAATTACGGCGAAACTCAATCCTTTGGTTGAGGGAGATTTGACTATTGTTTATCAGGATGCTTGTCATTTGTTGCACGGACAAAAGATTAGTTTGCAGCCGCGTCAGTTGTTGCAGCAAATCCCAGGTGTGAAGTTAAAAGAACCTGTGGATGCTGCTTTGTGTTGCGGGAGTGCGGGGGTTTACAATATGCTTCAGCCGGATGTGGCTGATGAGTTGGGAGTGCAGAAGGTGGAGAATTTAGTGAATACTGGGGCGGATTTGATTGCTTCTTCTAATCCTGGTTGTTCTTTGCAAATTAAGAAGCATTTGGAGTTGCAGGGAAAGCAAGTTACTTTGATGCACCCGATCGAGCTTTTGGATTATTCTATTCGTGGGGTACAGTTGCAGCGGAAGTAGTTTGCTAGGGCGGCGGTGTCCGCCCTGCTTTTGACGCTGCATGAGATTGGTTTTAGCAACCGCGGCAATTTACAGGCCAGACGCCTGTTCTACGGTTGGAACCAGGATGGGCATTGACCCGGAACAATTGTAAACTGGATTGGGGAAAAGCCCGATCGCCCGATCGCACTTTTCAAGTTTACCAAAAGTGCGATCGCAACCACTGACTACTGACTACTGACTACTGACTGCTGACTCTTCCAACTTCAAAAAATGCACTTGTCCCGAAGCTTCCGCCGCCACAATAGTCACCCCATCCGGTGCAATAGCGCAAGCTTTCAAAGCACTATCTCCCCTGAAACTAGCAACTACTGTTCGACTCAACAAATCCCAAACTTTCAGAGTATTGTCATCCGAAGCTGAAATCACCTTATTTCCTACAGTCGCCACAGATGTTACCGTATCGGTATGACCAGCTAAAGTAAAAACTTCTTTTCTAGCTGACAAATTCAAAATTTTTATAGGTGTTTCCCGCCCACCATAAATTGCCCATTTGCCGTCCGCCGTAACTGCCACAGCATTTACAAAACTCTCACGGTCTTTGAGGGTAAAAAGTTGATTTTTGACGGCTAAACTCCATAAATTTGCCCAAATATTCTTTTCTTTCCCCAAACTCCAAACTTTTATGCTTTTGTCACCCGCAGCCGAAATAATCCGCTTCCCATCCGGTGTAACTGCCACAGCTTTTATCCCGTCGGTGTGACCGATAAATGTAAAAACTTCCTCTCCTGTTTCTAAATCCCAAACTTTAATTGTTTTGTCTCCCGAACCAGAAATCGCCAGCCTGCCGTCTGGGGTAACAGTAACAGAATTTACCCAATCTGTATGACCTGTGAAAGTAAAGATTTCCTGTCCGGTTTCGATATTCCAAACTTTAACAGTTTTGTCACCGGAACCTGAAACTATTCTCTTGCTGTCCGGGGTAACAGCTATTGCTTTCACCCAATCTTTATGACCAAAAATTGAAAAAAGTTCCTCTCCATTTGCCAGATTCCAGACTTTAATGCTATTGTCTCCAGAACCGGAAATCGCTTTCGTACCGTCGGCCGTCACTGCTACAGCATTTACCCAGTCATCGTGACCGGCAGATGATAAATTTTCTTGACCTATTTCTAAGTGCCAAACTTTGAGAGTTTTGTCAGACGAACCTGAAACTATGCGCTTGCCGTCCGGGGTAACAGCTACAGCATTTACTGGGGCGATATGATTTGTAAAAGTGAAAAGTTCTGTTTTTGTTTCCAGATTCCAAACTTTTAGCGTTTTGTCGCCCGCTGCCGAAATTACCCGTTTTCCGTCAGGAGTGACCGCCACAGCTTGGACGAAGCTGTTGTGAATTCCTAAAGTGAAAAGTTTTTCTCTCCGACTCAAACTCCAAACTTTGACTGTGCCGTCATAACTGCCGGAAATTATTTGTTCGCCGTCGGGAGTTACTGCTACAGATTTTACCCAATCTGCGTGATCTGTGAGGGTAAAAAGTTCTTTTCCTGTTTCTAGGTTCCAGACTTTAATGCTGTTGTCTCCTGACCCGGAAATCAACCGTTTGCTGTCGGGAGTTACTGCTACGGACTGCACAAAGCTGCTGTGACCTTTTAGGTTAAAAATCACTGCCCCTGTTGCTAAATTCCAAACTTTTATGCTGCCGTCCCAGGAACCGGAAATTACTCGCTTGCCGTCGGGAGTAACCGCTACTGCTTCTACAGCAAAAGTATCGCCTGCAAATGTCAATATTTCTGTTCCATTTGCTAAATCCCAAATTTTAATAGTATTGTCCCAAGAGCCAGAAATTACTTTAGTCCCGTCGGGGGTAATGGCTACAGCGTTGACATAGGTAAGATGACCTTTGAGGGTGGCAAGTTCTTCTCCTGTTTCTAAGTGCCAAACTTTAAGAGTGTGGTCGGATGAGGCAGAAATTGCTCGTTTGCCGTCGGGGGTGATTGCTACTGCTTGCACCCAATCTGTATGTCCGGTGAGGGTGCGCAGCAATCTTCCGCCCGGAGGGGTAAAGCTGGGCGTTAGCGGCCGCAGCCACGGTTTTTTCTGCTGTCTTGCTTGTGCTAGCAGTGCTTGAATTTCTGGGATTTCAAAGCGCATCAACCGGGCAATTAGTTGGGCTGCTAGTTGTGCTGGATCTTTGGCTATAATGTGCGAAGAAAGCCGGATTGCTTCTTGGATTAATTTGAGTTTGTCGGCTTTTTGATCGGAGGTGATAATATCTGGACTTGTTGCTAAATCGTAATCTTCTATTAGTGCTTGTACTCCTGATGCCGACAGCTTGGCTTCGATAAAATTGTAATCTGTTAGTAAGCTGTATAATTTTTCGGAATCAGAAGTTGCTGCTAGCTGACTTGGCAGGATTCCCAAACAGTGCGTTTGTTCTGCAGGCTGCATTTTATCCAGCCCTTGTGTAAACTCGCTCATAAATTTGTGGATGTTTTTTTAAATGTATGCGATCGCTAGCTGCACCTTGCTCAAAACTAGATGGAGAAACTTTTATCGCTTACTTAGCATGACATATTTGAATGCTATTTTGCTAGCGGGATGCTGACCTGTTTTGCCCGATGGTTGATGAATGGCTGGTTTTTTGTCTGAGTCTGCTTTGAGTATTTTCAAACAGCCCCAGTTCTATAAACAGCAGCCGATATCATTAACTCAACAAAGCTAAATCTAGGCAGCGATCGACAAAAGCTGACATATATCGTTGCTTTTCTTAATATAGCTGATGTTTTGGTAATGATTGTCGATCGACCAAAACGGTCAGTAGATTTGAGATTTTACATTTTACATTTACTGCACAGATAAATCTGGGAAGTTCAACTTTTCTGAAAATTTTGGAGTTCCACCATCACCCAGCAGGCACTCCTAGCTGTTTTTTGGGGTATGGAAGCTAAAAAAAATTATGTGTCGCAATCCTATTTGATGTGGGAACAAGCCTTTTTTAAGGCAACACTGTGTGAGAAAATGCTCTAATTTTCTCTCCAGCAGGCGGCGCCATCGAATGGCAAATGTTGGGCCGGTTGGGTGAAGGAACTCAACCGCACCTGCAATCTGCTTCGCCCAAACCTCGCGGAAATCTTTGCAGGCGCGCCCCATTCCTTTAAAATAAATGATGGGACTTGCACTCTTAAACCGGGTTTATAGCTAAAATCTTTGGTTTGACCGCTAGGTGCGCAGGAGGAAACCGGGTTTCTGACTCCAGAGGGTGCAAGTCGCGATCGAAAATCAAGAAGTATTTAGGTTTAGAGACAAATTTCATGGATGTTAGCGAATTTTTTGAGTTAAGTGCAGGCAAATGGTTTTCCCAACGTACCGTACACAATCTTAAGTCGGGCGAATTGCAAGCAGGTAAATCCGACCTCAAAATAGAAATACTGACAGCTAGCGATGCAGCAGTCGTTAAAATTTGCGAACAACACTCGATTAACCCGACCTCAACAGGGCTAAAGGGCGTTCGGATTAGTTGGGAGGGTACTGCCGATCGCACTGCTGCTAAACAAATTGGTTCTACAATATTAGCGATCGTACCCAATACCGAGAATCCCAGCGAAGGTCAAGTATTGCAAGCAAAGGGAAACACCCGCTACGTCATGGGCGGCGACGACGTGCTGACATTGATTACAGAATCAGATACGGTTTATGCCGAAGAAAGGCTGTGGTATCTCATCCCCAACCTGCGGCTGCGCACTAGCGTTGTCAAGCAAGCTAACGGTACCGAACAAGCATCTTTTTGTTCGGAAATTCGGATGGGAGCAGCCCCTAAAAGTTAACAGCCAATAGATTTTTGATTTTTTGATTTTTCTATTTGAGATTTGGTCTACAGCTAATACCAATTTAAAACGAAATAACAGTATTCTTCCCCCCTTTATAGGGGGGGTCTTCTAGTGTTGCACAATTTTAGATAAATGGTATAAATTGGGGAGTTTTTACTGCCGTCTAAAATTTTTGACATCTTATTTCTGATTTCTGGTTTCTCCCTTTTTTCTGCGGCCTTCTCGAGCCACCGCTTTTAATTTGGTGTGAAAATCAGTGTGTTTGGCAACTGGGAAAGATTTGGTTAAGGGTTTGTCTGCTAAGCCGGGCTCGGGTTCAGCTCGATCGGCTAGGGCAGTAACAACCACATCTTCATATACTACAACTTCTGTATTTTCTTTGGTGCGATCGTCGGCTGGGGGCAATTTTTCTGTTTCCTGCGCCTCTGGGTTCGGCACTGCTGGATCTGGCGGGCGATCCTCTTCGTTGGCGCAGCCCCCGTAGGGGCGGGCTTCGCTAACGATTTTTGGCTCCGGCGGGCCCACCACATCTAACTCTGCGACACTGACTTTGGATTCTGGAGGCGGTAAAATTATCTTTTCCTGCCGTCGTTGAATCTCACTTTCAAAGGTTAAATCTTGAGGGAAATTGTTGCATACCAAGCGTTCAAACTCGCGATTGAAATGATAAAGCGGTTCGCCTATCCGCTGCCACATACTCAATAGCTGCGCCACAGAAACAGCCTTGTAGCGCCCTTGATAAAGCGCTTCAACTACTGCTAAACGCAGCCACTGACCGGGATACTTTGTCAGCCATTCACCCGCCAATTTCTCTGCTTTTTTGCCACCTAGGTCAAAACCGTAGTGAACCAGCAGAGCCGCTGCTTCTGCGGATATTGCCCTCACTTCTGTCATGGGAATTGGTAATTAGTCAGTTGTCAGTTGTCAGTTGTCAGTTGTCAGTTGTCCGTTGTCCGTTGTCCGTTGTCCGTTGTTAGGAGTGGTGTCGCCTAGGAGGCAAGGCGAACGTTAGTTTTTCTTTCTTGGGAATTGAGAATTGGATAATTGAAAACTGGAAAATTGACAATTGTTGATTTTTTGGGCTTCATTATTACCAATAACCAATAACTAATAACGAATAACCAATAACCCAATAACCAATAACGAATAACCAATTAATCCGATAAACGCACGCCTCCTTCTACTGTTCGCACGTCCCCAGAAAAAGGTTGGGGCGTGCCGTTCCAGTTAAAGTCGCTAATTCTAAATGTCAGGCTGCCGACTTGACGCTCAGGATTAAAACGCAAAATAATTGCGTAGCTGCGGCGGCTGTATTCCAAAGTGTAGTTGGTACTGATTGTTTCTTTGCTCTCTAAATTAATAGCACTTTGAAACCCGACTCGAAAGCCTCCGTAAACTTGCTGGACGAGTCCAAAAGAAAGGACTTTTAAATCTACCAGCCGATCGAACAAATAAGGCGATATCCCGTCCCGCGACACTTGGGTGTAAGTCACGTTAAATCCAGTGTAGTCTAGGAAAGGGCGGGAAAAATGACCGAACTGCCCTTGAAGCCCGATGCTGCTGGCGATCGAATTTTGTCTGTCGCCGCTGCTGTAATAAGAGCCAACTCCTCGGACTCCCAAGGCCAGTTGCAAGAAAGGAACCACCGGGTTGCGCGTGTACTTCAAACCTTGGGTGGGAGTGCGGGGCAGCGGTTGACCTTGCCAGAGGTTGAAGCCGCGGCTTAAGGCGATGCTGGCTTGGGCGCGACTTAAGTCGATGCGGTTGTTTTCGCGCACTGGTTCGAGCAAGTCTGGTCGATCGGTGTCAGCATTGATAAATTGATACCCTGCTTGGTAACTGAAATTGATGCCTGTTCTTCCGATTTGCATCTCTGGGGAAGTCAGCACGGCTCCGAGACTGCTCTGCACGGTTTGCTCGCCGAGAGAACCGTTGAAGAGCCGATCGCGATAACTATATTCTGCAGCTAGAGAGTGAGTGCCGATCGACTGGCGCAGGCGCAAATTGCCCCGAAAGGTGTTTTCCGGCAAATTCGGGAAATTGTCAAAAGTCAGAAATACTGCCGAGCCTTCTAGGTTAGTCCGCGGGCCCAGAGTAGCGCCCAACCGGGCTTTGAGCCCGTAGCTGTCGGGGAAAAACGGATTGCCGCCGTGCTTTTCCACAGCCCGCTGGAGGTAAATTTGGGGCGTCAGAGTCAGCCGCACCGGCCCGTTTTGCAATACTTCAAAACCGCACTCGGCGAACAAACCGCCCCTGTCGCCGCCGTCGTAGCCAAAATTCAAACAGGGGCCGTTCTTCTGTTTGCTGTCGAAAACTTGCCTGCGGGGATAGACGGGTATTTTGACGCGGTTGTCAAACACCAAGCGAGGGGAATTTGTGACTAATTCCTCGGCTGTGGGTGAAATTCTTCTAATCGTGGCTCTGCGGGCCCTGTATTCGAGTTCTGGCGGGGAAAAGGGGTCGTTGGTAATCCGAATGTTGGTTGCTACTCGGGTGCCGTCTGGTAGGAGTTCGAGGCGTTCGGCTTCAAAACGGACGCGGTTGACGGCGCCGATAACTTGGGGGGCTGCTAACTGTCCGCCACCGCCGACGGTAATATTTGCGGTTCCGGAGGATTTGACTCCGCGCACGGGCTGTTGGCTGGTAATTCGATCGCTCAGGGGCTGTTCGAGAATGGTGCCAGCACTGATATCTGTGGGGAGTGTGGGGGTTAATTCGCTCCCTGCTGCGGGGAGAAAAAGTTCGCCGCTGGCTTGTTCTACGGCGCCGGAGTTGAGGCCGAGATTGAATTCCATCTGCGTGCCCCGGATTACTTGCTGCCCGCGGGTATAGGCGACATTACCGGATGCTATCACTTGGCGGGTGACTAAGTTGACGATCGCGCGATCGGCATCAATCACGGTTTGGCGGAAGCGCACAATCACCCTACCCACCGCGGTGACAATTTGCTGCTTGTCGTCAAATTCTTGGCTGTCGGCTTTAATTTCGATGGTATCTGCCGGGTTTACCGGAAAAGGCACCATCCGCTGAGATGGAGCAGTGCGCACCCCTGGCGGCGTGCCTGGTTTAGGCTTGGGTTTCGGTGCCGGGGGTACCTTCGGTACTGAGGGCGTTCCAGGTTGGGGGGCGGTACCTGGTGTGGGAATCTCGAACTGGGGCTGCTGATCCCGCACCGGAGGCGTTTCTGGTTCGGGAATATCTGGAGCTACAGGAGCGCTATCTTCTAATTGCCTGCCTTTTGCCTGATACCCGCTTTCCTGTGGGCCGACAAGAGTCCTTTGCTGCGGTTTCTCCTCGGTTCTGAGAGCTTCTGGGGTCGGTTGTTGATTTGGGCCCGAAACAGCAGTTTCTGCTGGTGCTAAGGGATAAGCAGTAAATGAGGCATCTTTTTGAGCTGGGGGCGTTGCGGCTGTTGGCTGACGCTCAAATCCCCCTAGGGCGCTGTCTGCGGAGGCTAGGGGTTCGGGGATTGCTGGAGGTTGCTCTGCAACTGGGGTAGTACCGAGGAGTGCGGCCCCGGTTTGCGGTTGGGTTTCAAGGATTTCTGGGCTTGGTTCCGGTATTTCTGAGGCGGGGCTGCGGGTGTCTGAGTCGCTTTTCGCCACAGTCAGGGCTGCTTTCTTTGGCTTTGCGATGTAGATGACGGCAGATGGTTCGGGCGGCGGTACCGGATAGGGCATAGTTACAAAAGGTGAGTCATCCGATTTTAGATTTTAGATTTTAGGGTTTTTTATAGCGGGCAATTTATCGTCGAAATTTTTGCATTTAACAGGGAGCGTTTCCAGGTTAACCGGAAATCTTTGGGTGCGCGGACATCAAATTTACGCACTCACCGTCAGAAACTTGGTTGTTTTTTAGATGTTTCGCTCTCAATGCGTATATTTTTCTGACAGCGGGGTTTCTTTTGCCATAAGATAACCTCGCTGGCGGTGCGAGGTCAAGTTAGTTCAAGTCATTTTTGCTGATTGAGAGTCTAATTCCGGGGGTGCTGTGCGGCACCCCGGGCTCACCGTCGATATAGTTTGTTTATTCCATGTCTCTGCGGTTGGGGTTCCGGGCTGGGTCATTGGACAAAAATCCAAATATGAACAGGGAAACAAAAAATAGGACAACTACATTAACTACGATTTTGAGGGTTAGCACGCTAGGGAGTCTCCAAAGATGGCATAATACTGAGCTGATTTGCTGCTGTTGCCGCAGCTTTTTTATCATAAGCTAAAGATTAGTCAATTTTATCTTTGCTGTTGATGATTTTTGGCAAGTGATTTTTTGCCCAATTCCAGATTTGCTCGGCGATTTTTTCGATGCGTAGCATGAGTAGATCCAACCATTCGAGCACTTGTTCTAGGGGGTGCTTAATGTATCCCATGGATTCGGCTTTTGTTTCTAAGTATTCGTCTTCGGCTGGGGCGGCTGCGCTCTGATTTTTTGCTTGTGCTGCGGTTGTGGCTGGGCTGTACTGGCCGGTTTGTTGGCTGATGGCTGCCTTTAATTGGTTGGTTGGTGAGGTGTTGAGGTTTGTGTGTTTTGACACTTGGGTTTCGTGCCCTGGGGTCGGTGCTGTTGCGAGTGGGGAGCTGTTTTCGGGGGTGACTGCTAAATTTGCTGTTGTTTCCGGTTGATTTTTTGGGACTTTGGTCGCCAGCAGGCTTTGTTTGAGCTGCGCCAGCAGGCGGTGTATTGCTTCTGGGTAGGGGGATGTTGGGATAGCGGTCGATCGACTTTCTGAAGATTCTGCTTTTTCTTGCTTGACTTTAGGAATGCTTTGCGATGTGTCGCTTTGAGCTTCTGCTGCGGTACTTGCTGCGATTAACTGCTGCGGTGCTGGTTCCCCGAACAAGTCTTCCCACTTCAGCCACGGTCGATCGACTTCTGAAGATTTTTCGGCTTTTTCTCGCTCGCGCTGTTTCAAATAATACTGAATAGACACGGCTTTCTCCGTGTTATTACTGGCTGCGGTTTCTTTGCCCAGCAGGTTGTCTACTGACGACCAAATCATTTTTTCGATGTTTTGAGCATATTTTTCGAGGATTTCGCGGGCGGAAAGGCCTAAATTATTTTCGGAGCTGGATGTGTTATTTGTTACTTGTGGGTTGGTGGTGGCAGTTTGGGTGGCGGGGGGGAGGGTAAATTCTTCGAGGTTGACGGCTGCACGATCGAGTAAGGTAACAAATGAGAGCGGATTGCCGGAGCGATCGAATTTGCTGTTAAAATTATTTGCTAGTTCTGGGCTAGGGCTGTCGGTTGCCTTTAATGCTGGAATTGACTGCGGTGCGTTGTTGGCTGGAGCGATCGGAGCGCTGGCTTTTTGAAGTAAGATGGCATTGCGGTCGATCGCAGATTTCACTGCCAGGATTGATTCTCCAAACTGATTTCTTTTGAGAGCAACCGGACTCGTCTGAAGCCAAGCCATCAATTCCCAAAAACGTCGCATGGGTGGAAGCTGAGCTTTTTTGGCGGCAGATTCTAAACCAAGATTAAATTTTAATTCTTTTTGAGTTATTTCGCGCCGTTCTGGCCCGCAGTTAGCGACTTCCCAGGTTATGCGACTTTCCAGCAATTCTTGCTGTTGGGGTGTCAAAATATCTAAAATCCGATTTTCACCTCCCACCAATACTAAAGTGCGGGCGGGGATAAAACTGGCGATTCCCTGAACTTTTGGTGGGCTGGTTAGTTTAGTTTTAGCCAGCGGGTATTTGAGGGCGGAAGTTGTTTGATTTTTGGCGGCTTGGAGGCTAAGATTGATTGCCGGGTGTAAGTCGCTGGCTGCTTTCGAGGTGGCTGCGGTATTTTCCTGGATTAACTGGGGGAAGCAAGCTGCTGTTGTGGCCGCTTGCGACGAGTTTAGCAAATTTTCGGCCAGGTTTAAGATTTGGTCGATCGAACTTTCCTCCGAACCCGGCCGCAGATACCAATTTTCCGACAAATCGGGATTTTCGCCGACAAATTCTTGAAGTTCCGGTAAATCTATTTTTTGACTCGATTCCCGCAACTGTCTGCTCAACATTCGCGAACTTTGCACCAACAAGTAAGCTGGATAAAGTAGAATTTGGGTGGTGCTGAGGGTGGCTTGTTTGATTTGTCGCCAAGTGCGATCGCAATTATCGGCGACTTGGCGGGACTGTTTGGATATAAAATTTAATAATCGGCTTTGGTATGGGCCGTAGTAGCCGTTTGACATAAGTTTAATTATTGAATTCAGGATTTTAGATTCGCGCCGGAATTGCTGAATTTTGCAGTAAAATCAAACCAGGATATTAATCGCAGTTTCAAAAATTTTGAAACCTTTATTTCTTCGCGTCCTTTGCGTCTTCGCGGTTCAATCCCGATCCCGATTCCTACGCAAGTCCTATTTTAGCTAAAAATGAACGCTTCTGTGCCACCTGCTAGCAATAATATTTCTGAAGTTGTAGAGAAGTTGCGCCGCCTGGGCCAAGTGGAGGTTCAGTCTGGTTGGAAGTATTGCGAGGGCGAGCCGGCTGATGGGGGATTGGTAGGTATTTCTAACACAAAGGTTGCGGAACTTAACGGGAAAGGACATATTGCTTGGCCGTCTGGGAAGCAAGTTGTTTTTTTGGAGCAGAAATTTGTGATTCCCGACAATTTACACGGCTATCCGGTGGTTGGTTTGCGGTTGCTGTTGGGATTGACTTGGTGGGCCGAAGATGCTGCGATTTTTGTTAACGGTGAGTTAGTTGGACAAGGTGATTTATTCGATTGTGCCGATCGAGTTTTGTTGAGTTCGTCGGTGCATCCGGGAGATGAATTTTTAGTTTTGTTGCGCTTGGTAAGTCCGGGCCACGATAGCGGTGCTTTAGTGCGATCGATTTTTTTGTACGAAGCTGCTGACTCTACTTGTTTCGACCCTGGTTTTGTGGCGGACGAATTAGAGATTTTGCAACGGGCGATCGCTAAAAATTTAAAATTTCAAAAGTTATCAGGTTTTGCCAAAATAACTTTAGCAAGTCGTCCCATGTTTGTCAAGGGCGAAGTCCTCAAATCTGAGATTGATTTGGCGCTGGGTTCGATTGATTGGTCTGCTTTGCCAAACCGACAAAAGTTCGATCGCTCTTTGTCTGTTTTGCGGCACAATTTACTGGGATGTCTGCAAGCTTTTTCGGGAGCAGATGATTTAACCGCAGAGGGCGCAGAAAACACAGAGAAAGAAATCACAGAGGTTGTTTCTGTTGTGGGCGAAAATCGCCAGGGTACATCTATATATATAGGGGAAAATCCGAAGCGTGCAGATTTTTCCAGAGCAGATGATTTAACCGCAGAGGGCGCAGAAAACACAGAGAAAGAAATCACAGAGGTTGTTTCTGTTGTGGGCGAAAATCGCCAGGGTACATCTATATATATAGGGGAAAATCCGAAGCGTGCAGATTTTTCCAGAGCAGATGATTTAACCGCAGAGGGCGCAGAAAACACAGAGAAAGGAATCACAGATGCTGTTTCTGTTGTGGGCGAAAATCGCCAGGGTACATCTATATATATAGGGGAAACTGGCGATATAGCTTTTCTCAATCAAGCAGGGCGCTGGCTGGCCAATCAGCAATTACCAATCAGCAATTACCAATCCAGACCTGACTCACTGAAAACTTGCCAGACATCTATATATATAGGTAAAATTTATTTGGTAGGTCATGCTCATTTAGACTTAGCTTGGCTGTGGCCGGTACCGGAAACTTGGGAAGCAGCAGAGCGAACTTTTGAGTCGGTATTGAAATTGCAATCCGAGTTTCCCGATTTGATTTTCTGTCATTCAACTCCAGCGCTTTATGCTTGGATGGAAGCACACCGCCCGGATTTATTTGCTGCGATTCAAAAACAGGTAGCTGCGGGTTGTTGGGAAGTTGTCGGCGGGATGTGGGTTGAACCGGATTTAAACTTGATTTCGGCTGAGTCAATGGTGCGGCAAGTTTTTTACGGACAGCGTTATGCGAAAGAAAAGTTTGGGGAATTGATGCGGGTGGCTTGGCTACCGGATACTTTTGGTTTTGGGTGGCAATTACCTCAGATTTTGCGGCAAGGTGGAGTTGATTATTTCGTGACGCAGAAGTTGCGCTGGAATGATACGACCCAATTTCCCTACGGGGCGTTTTGCTGGGAAGGGTTGGACGGTACTAAAATATTTAGTATGATGTCTGGTGCGATCGGCGAAAGTGTAGAATCTGTAAAAATGGCAAGTCACGCTTTTGACTGGCAAGTTAAAACTAATTTACTGGATGCTCTTTGGTTGCCGGGAGTTGGCGACCACGGCGGTGGCCCGACTCGCGATATGCTAGAGGTGGCGAAACGCTGGAAATTGTCGCCTTTTTTCCCGAAGCTGGAGTTTGCTAAAGCAGTTGATTATTTATCTTTGATTGAAAGTCGGTTTTTGCCAAGAGTGGCGGATTCTCAGTCTAAATCATCTATTTCGCACCCGCCAACTGAGGAAAGTTTGAATAATGCTGAAGTCGCTACAACTTTGTCGTCGGATGTCGCAAACCAAAGTTTAGTCCAAAATTCCACAAATTTACCCGCAAGCCAAACCCAGCTAATTGGGGAAAGTTTGAATAATGCTGAAGTCGCTACAACTTTGTCGTCGGATGTCGCAAAC
>NZ_JAUBOJ010000092.1:17444-19560 GCF_036700185.1 Microcoleus sp. BM001215392
CAAAGTTTAGTCCAAAATTCCACAAATTTACCCGCAAGCCAAACGAAATCGCCCGAATACCCGGAAAGTTTTCAATTTGGGAAGACAGCCGATGATTTGGTGGCGTCAGCCGATAATTTTTGCGGTGAAATGTCGGAATTAAAGCCTGAATCCCTTGATTGGCCAACAGAGATTGACAAGGAAAAATCCCAACTACAAAATTCCCCTATTCTCCCGATTTGGAAAGATGAACTTTATTTAGAGTTCCATCGGGGCTGCTACACGACTCGCGCTGACCAAAAACGCCAAAACCGCCGCTGCGAAGATTTGCTCTATCAGGCGGAATTGCTGTCTGCGATCGCCACAATCTGCACTGGTGCAGTTTATCCTCAATCCGAGCTAGAATCAGCATGGAAACAATTGCTGTTTAACCAGTTTCACGATATTTTGCCCGGTTCGGCGATCGCCCAAGTCTACACTGATGCTAATCTAGCCTTTACTCAGGTCGATCGCGCTGGTCGCCACATCCTGCTACAATCCTTAGATGCTATCTCGGCTCGAATTTCTCTGCCTGCTCCACCGCAGCCGGACGCTCAACCGATTTTTGTTTTCAATACTCTCAATTGGCCGCGCTCTGAGGTTGTCGCCCTAACTCTTCCCGATTCCTCCGATGCAGCTTGGCAAATTTACGATTTATCGGGACAAAGCTTGACTTGGCAGATTCTCGGCGACGATCGAGAGTCACTACCGCTGACAATTTTATTTTGTGCTAATGACATCCCGGCGATCGGCTACCGCGTGTTTTGGCTCTGTCGGGAAACTCAAACTGCCGATCGTCTACTTGCAAGCTCAGCCACAGAAAAAAATACAGAACTGTCAAAACTTACATACGGTATAACACAAAAAAACACGCTTTGTCAAGAAACGCATTTTGCAGCCCAAGAAATGGTGTTAGAAAATGAGCTTATTCTGGCAAAAGTAGACGCAGCAACTGGTAATTTATCCAGCATTTGGGATAAAGCAAATAACAGAGAAGTGTTGAATGCAGCCGGAGGCAATCAACTGCAAGCTTTTCAAGACAGCGGTCAATATTGGGATGCTTGGAATATCGATCCGAATTATCAACAACATCCATTACCCGCGCCGATACTCAAAGAGATTTATTGGGTGGAGCGGGGAGAAGTGCGGCAGAGTTTGCGCGTAATTCTGCAAATTGGCAAATCGGAGTTTCGTCAAGATTATATAGTAGAAACAGGTTCGCCACTGCTGAAAATTAAGACAGTCGTAGATTGGCAAGAAACTCACGTGTTAGTCAAAACAGCCTTCGGTTTAAATGTCGAAGCAGATTTTGCGACTTGCGAAATTCCCGGCGGTGCGATCGCGCGATCGACCAAACCGCAAACACCCGCCCAAAAAGCCAAATGGGAAGTACCTATTTTGCGCTGGACTGACATCAGCAATGATGGTTTTGGAGTTAGTTTGCTTAACGATTGCAAATACGGCTGCGACATTCAACCGAATCAAATTAGGCTGACTTTGCTCCGGGGTTCGACTTGGCCTGATGAAGCGGCAGATCGAGGAGTTAGCGAATTTACTTGTGCAGTCTATCCCCATGCTGGAAATTGGCAGGATGCCCGCACAGTTCAGCGTGGGTACGAGTTGAATTTGCCACTGTTAGTCAAGGTATTCCCGCAGTTCGAGGAAAATCAAAATAAGACTCTCGAAGCAGTTGGCAAGTTCTTGGATTTAGCAGCCCCAAATTTAGTTTTGATGGCATTTAAACAGTCGGAAGATGATGCGAATGTGTGGATTTTGCGCTGTGGTGAATCCGAGGGAAAAGAAGCTGTGCTAGAGTTGGATGGCGATTTGGGATTGGAGATTTTAGAGTCTGTCGATTTGTTAGAACGACCTGCAAATTTGTCTGAAAAATTGCCTCAAGGCCGAGGGTTTAAAATAGAACCTTGGAAAATTGCGAGTTTTGCTGTTGTCATGAACCGCGAAGATGCTGTTGTCGCGAAGCGCGAAGCGGCGCGTAAGCGCTAGGAAGAGGGGGAAGGGAATAAGGGATAATTTTAAAGTCTAAGAGGGTGTTTGAAAACTCCTTTCGTTGGTATCAAAAGACCCGATCCCCCTAACC
>NZ_JAUBOJ010000093.1:0-19434 GCF_036700185.1 Microcoleus sp. BM001215392
TGCTTCGCCCTTGCCAAAATGAGATGCACCCAGAGGGAAGAAGGAACAAGGAAGAAGTTCGATGGAAGTCGGAAGAGGAAAAAAGGAAGCAGGAAGAAGGATTAGAAATTCATTTGTTTCACAGCGGTGCTGAATTGATGCCTGCACATAACAAACGGGTTCGTCGCCGCCTGAAAGAAATTCTGATTAGTCGCGGTATTCAACTGCATCTAATGGAAAAAGTTAGTGCTATAGAAAAGCAAGAAATGATGGAAATAACATCCGATTCTCAATGCCCGATGCCCGATGCCCGATGCTCGATGCCCATTTACCAAATATACTGTGAATCTGGTTTGAACGTTGAGTGCGATCGCATTTTTTGGGTGACACAAGCATCCGCCGCCAATTGGATCTCAGAATCGGGTTTAGCGATCGACTCAAACGGCTTTATGCAAGTCAACGACTGCCTGCAATCAGTCTCTCACCCCAACGTATTTGGGGCTGGAGACATCGCGGCGATGGTTAACCATCCCCGTCCCAAAGCAGGCGTGTTTGCCGTGCGTCAGGGCAAACCGCTGTTTGAAAATTTGCAGCAGTTTTTATTGGCAAAACCGCTGAAACCCTTTATACCGCAAGAAAAATATTTAGGGTTAATCGGTACTGGGAATCAAAGGGCGATCGCCTCTCGCGGCAATTTCATGTGGGAATCACCGTTATTGTGGTACTGGAAAGATTGGATCGATCGCCAATTCATGCACAAATTTAGCAATAGCACTCAAAAATAGCTCGAACATCGCTCTAAATGTAGCACCTTACGCGTTATAGTAGAAAAAGTATTGAGCCACAACTTATGTTCAGAAAAATAGGATTTTGGCTGCTTTGGATTGCCTTCAGCACCTACGCCTTTGTATTTGCACCACCCGACAGCCCCGAAACATTGACCCTAATTACCAACCTTTCCACAGGCAAAATAGCAGACATCAACCCTTTAATTGTCGCCTTATTCAACATCATGGGAATTTGGCCGCTCATCTACAGTTGCGTCTTATTTGCTGACGGTAGAGGACAAAAAATACCTGCATGGTTGTTTGCGACTTTATCCTTTGGCGTCGGCGCATTTGCCTTGCTGCCTTATTTAGCCCTGCGCGAACCTAATCCCAAATTTTCTGGCAATAAAAATGTGTTCTTAAAGATATTAGACTCCCGTTTTACTGCGATTGTCCTAACATTAAGCGCTGCGGCTTTAGTTGCCTTCGGCTTGACAAAAGGCGATTGGTCTGATTTTGCTCAGCAGTGGCAAACCAGCCGTTTTATCCACGTCATGAGTTTAGATTTTTGTCTGCTTTGCCTGCTATTTCCTGCCTTATTAGCCGACGATATGGCGCGCCGAGGGATGCAGAAAACCGCAGCATTTTGGGCAGTAACATTAGTGCCGCTGTTCGGCCCGCTAGCTTATCTGTGCACGCGCAAATCGTTGCCGGAAAATACTACAGAAACTGTTACAAATTTGACAGCATAGTCGATAATTATCAGTTTACTGTAGGACTAAATCAAAAGTAATCATAATAGAAACAGGCTTTCCTGCCTGTTCCACAATTGAGTAAATTTTATTTTATTGTGGGGAGTAGGGTTGGGCTTCTAGCCCGCCCATCTGTTGCAGAATTAATTATCTCCAGCCCTGTATAAAATGAAAAAATTTCCGATTATTGGCATCACAACATACAACCGCTGTTCAGCCGGCGAATATCGCTTAAATGGAACTTATATTGATGCAGTGCAGGCGGCAGGAGGAATTCCGATTTTACTGCCGCCAAATCAATTAGATCCGGCTAGTATTTTTGATGCAGTAGACGGTTTGATTTTTTCCGGCGGTGGAGATATCAATCCAGAACTTTATGGCGGTTGTATTGAGAAAACAGTTTACTCGGTTAATACAGAACGCGATAATTTTGAACTAGGCTTAGCCAAGCTAGCTTTAAAGGCGGACATACCTGTTTTGGGGATTTGTCGCGGAATGCAAATGCTGAACGTAGCCAGCGGCGGCAGTTTGGTGATTCACGTACCGGATGCTTACGGTATGGAGGTAAGTCACGGTTCGGGAATTCCCCCGCGCGCGATCGAGCATACCATTGAAATTGAGCCAAACAGTCGGCTAGCAAAAATTATGGGGACAACTTCCACAACAGTTGTCTCTTGGCACCATCAAGCAGTGCGGAAAGTAACATCCGATTGGCGAATTGTAGCCGATGCACCTGACACTTTGGTAGAAGCAATGGAACACTGCTATCACCCTTGGATGATAGCAATTCAATGGCACCCGGAAATGTCGCCAAAATGTGCGATAAACTCTCGAATTTTCAAGGCTTTCGTGGCAGCAGCAGCAGCAAAACTGATGAATTCTCCTAAATCAGCTTCCCAGGCAATTCATACCTTTTCATAGTCACTTATTCTTGATAGTCAGTATCTATTTCAATATCCAGGGTATCTTCATCAAAAAACTGGGTAGAAACCCCGTCCTTATAGGACGGGTTTACAAAAATATACAGAACACAGTCAACCATATTACAAAATAAGTGTTAGGCTGTGAAGTATGGAAAAAGCCTATCGCTACCGATTTTACCCAACCACCGAGCAAGAAAGCCTCTTGCGACGGACAATGGGTTGCACTCGGTTGGTATACAACAAGGCTTTGGCTTATCGGACGGAATCTTGGTACGAGCGCCAGGAAAGAGTTGGCTACGGCGAAACTTCCTTCATGCTAACAAACTGGAAGAAAGAGGAAAAACTTGATTTTTTGAATGAAGTTAGTTGCGTCCCTCTCCAGCAGGGACTGCGCCACCTTCAGACAGCATTCTCCAACTTTTTTGCAGGACGTGCCAAGTATCCTAATTACAAAAAGAAGCATAACGGTGGCAGCGCTGAATTCACCAAATCGGCATTCCGCTGGAAAAACGGACAGGTATTTTTAGCTAAATGCAATGAGCCATTACCCATCCGCTGGAGCAAACAGATTCCCGTAGGCTGCGTTCCGTCTACTATCACGGTAAAGCTAACACCTGCTGGTCTTTGGTTTGTCTCAATCATTGTAGATGATTACACTATCCAACCACTTCCTAAAGTAGATAAAACGATCGGATTGGATGTAGGAATTGCCAGTCTAATTGCTACTAGCGACGGCGACAAAATCGCCAATCCCAAAGCTTTCAAAAAACTTCGGAAGAAGTTGAAAACAAAACAAAAAGCTTTAGCAAAGAAGCAGAAGGGAAGTAGTAATCGAGAAAAAGCTCGGAAACGAGTTGCAAAAGTTCACGCACAGATAGTCAATGTGCGTAAAGATTTTCTTCACAAGCTAACGACTCAACTCGTTCGTGAAAACCAAACGATTGTAGTTGAAGATTTAGCTATTAAGAATATGGTAAAGAACCACAAGTTAGCTCTCGCTATTAGCGATGCTAGTTGGGGTGAGTTAATTCGCCAACTAAACTATAAGTGCGATTGGTACGGACGAGAGTTCATAAAAATAGACCGCTGGTTTCCTAGCTCTAAACGCTGTGGAAACTGCGGTCACATTGTTGAAAAATTGCCGTTGAATATTCGAGAATGGGAATGTCCCAAGTGCGGGGCTAGCCACGATCGCGATATGAATGCGGCAAAAAATATTTTGGCGGCTGGGCTAGCCGTGGAGCGTCTGTGGAGCGACCGTAAGACCTGAAGAGAGTAAGTCTCGGAAGGCTGGTGCTACGAAGCAGAAACCCAATTAGTGATGATTGGGAATCCCCGTACCTTCAGGTCGGGGTGGATGTCAACTATTCTGACATACAGAACATTCGGGCGACAGCAAACTTGACAATCTTCGATATAAGATTGCTCCATTCCGCCGCTGATATCCACAAAAGTTGTACTCGGTTCGCCGCAAAAAGCACAATAATATTCAGCCGTTGTTTGCATTTTTTTCGCACTCTCTTTTTGTGACTTCATGGCGGTAGCGAAACATATCTGTTAACCGAATTTCTACCCACCAACCTAACAGCAAATCGACAATCGGGCCGCCCGGTATCGAAAATGCGATCGCATCCGTCAATCGGGTCTGGCCATTTTCTGTGGTAAACTCGTGTCGGTGAGTCCAAGCTGCCATCGGCCCCTCGGTTTGTTGGTCCACAAATAAGCGATATTGTTCGCACTCAGTATGAGTCGCCACCCATTTTACCGGAATCGGCCCCAATAACAAGCGAAATTCTGATACAGCACCCACACCGAGTCCCCCTTCGCGGCGAATGATTTTCACAGGTTGCCAAGGCGGAGTCAAAAGTTGTAGAATATCCTGTCTTTCGTAGAAGTTCCAGACTGTTTCAACGGTAGCGTCAATCAGCGATGAATATCGGAAATTAGGCATTTTTTGAAAAAGGCTAAACAGTTAATTGCTCGGGAATTTTAGCATTTACATTATTATCCTCTGTATCCGTACAAACAGCAACAGTTAATTTCAATCCCAAAGCATTCAGCCAACTTCCCAGATTATAAATCGCATCATTTCCTTGTTGCGAAAGCAATTCATCCAGTTGTTTTAAGTGCGATTCATATTGTTCGGGAGTCATTTTTGGTTTGCCGAAAGCTTCTGCTACATCCCTGAGAGCTCGTTTCAGCAGTTCAGGTTCCGGCGCTTCTTCCTCTAATGTCGCCGTTATATAGGCTGCTGCCAGTTGCGGGTTTTTTCTGAGAGATTCAATCAAAAATGGATGATAAGGTAGGCTTTTAGGCATTGTCTTAACTCCTATAATCTGTCCAGTATTCTTTAGCTTGGCGGATATCTCTGTCTTGAGTGCTTTTATCGCCTCCGCAGAAAAGAATCACAATTGTCATTCCTATTTGTCCAAAATAGATTCGATAGCCAGGGCCATAATTGATTTTGAGTTCCCATACGCCTTCCCCCACGGAGCGATAGTCTCATAAATTACCATCAGTAATTCTGTTGAGCCTAGATATAATTTTAGCTTGAGCATTGACATCTTTCAGAGCCTCAAACCATTCCTCGAAAGGCACTCTGTTGTCTGGCGCAGTATAACGCTGAATTTCTCTCGGTTGGGCTTCTGGCATAATTACATTATATTACTTTACTCATCCCACTATGCTTGCAACTAATTATACTCAATGAATGCCACAGGGAAAAGATGAAAAAACTTAGCTAACTTTTGAATTTAACTCGCGGTCAATTCCCGTTTTTCATTCATCACCTCAGATACCCAAGACTCCGATTCTAAAATATCAATCAAATCTTTTTCTTGAATATTGTCTTCAACGATCAACGCTTGCACGCGTAGGGTGCGTCGCCACAAGTAACTCCCGCTGCTGGCGACTATCGAGGGAGCGACGCACCCTACCACTAAACAGGAATTAGTGAATTTTCAGATTCTTTTGTATGAGTCATCGCCTCAGCCAAATGCTTCTTCAAAGTTGCCTCTGGTAGCGGCCCTTTTAAATGACTCCAAGGCAAAATCTGATTTAAATCCCACTCTTGGAAAACATAGAAATCCATTTCTGGTAACAGTCCCCGCAACTCCTTAAAAGCGCGCCGATAACTGCCCAAAGTATCGCCGTAATGCCGCACTAATTCCAATAGCTTAGACAATCTGCGATCGCCCTTCGATAGCAAACCCTGAATTACAGACCAGTTATAGCTTTCAGGTCTAAATTCTAAACCTAACTTACGCAATTCTTTATCTAAAAACTTCAGTCTTTTCTCCGCATCCTTATTCACACCAAACCACTGAAAAGGAGTGTGAGATTTCGGGACAAAAGTGCTGCAACCAAAGGTTAATCGTAAACCAGGAGCAGCTTTTTTCACAGCCCGCATCATCGCCACCGTCTCCTCCAAATCCTCCATCTCTTCCCCCGGAATTCCCGCCATTCCGTAGAGTTTAACTCCCTTCAATCCACCAGCTTTAGCATTGATAGCAGCTTGAATGATTTCGTCATTTGTGAGTTTTTTGTTGACAATTTTGCGGAGGCGATCGCTCCCGCTTTCCACAGCAATTGTAATCGATTTACTGTCTCTGTTGGTCAATATTTCTGCGAGTTTAACCGTTACCGTATTCGTCCGCACCGAAGAAAGACTCAGCCTTACGCCGTCATATTTCGGATGATTCAAATGATCCAGCAATGCTTCAAATTCCGGGTGCTGAGTCACAGAAGCACCCAACAAACCCAAACGATTAGTCACAGCTAAACCGCGATCGATCGCCGGAATTAGCGAATCCTCCAAACTCGCCGTTCTAAACGGCAAAGTCAGATAACTTGCTAAACAGAAACGGCACATTTCTGGACAACTGCGAACTACTTCCACCATGTAAATATTTTCCCACGCCGCTTTTTCTGTCACCACAGTGGAAGCAGATAAAGTATTGCCGCGATACGTCTGTTTTTCCACCATACTCGGAATTTCCGAATCCACAGGCTGAATCGACTTAATCCCCGCAGTCGCATCCAAATAAGTTACTTCGTACAAACTGGGAACGTAAACTCCCGGAACTTTGGCTAAATAGCGCAATTTAGTTTGTCTGTCGGCGTTACGAACTTCTTTACAAGCATCAATAAAATTATCAATCAGATTTTCGCCATCTCCCAGCAAAATTACATCAAAAAAATCTGCAAATGGCTCTGGATTGGCCGTAAAAACCGGGCCTCCACCAAATACTATGGGATGATTGTCAGTTCTTTTTGACGCCCAAATCGGAATATCTAAAGATTCCAATAAATTAAGAATATTTACATAATCTAGTTCCCAAGAAAGCGAAAATCCCAGTAATTCTGGATGTCTCGGAAGTTGTTCGCGGATATCAGTAAATAAACGGCTGACTTCTACATCCGATCGCACGGCTAAAGTTGCCCATACTATCTGATAGCCTAGGCTGGTAATCCCCACCGTGTACTCGTTGGGAAATGCGAAAATAGTCGGGATAGCGTCAGCATCGGGGGTTGCTGGGGCAAATAGCAGGCGTTCTTGGGCAAATGGATTAGGAGTCACTGGCAAGTTTAGCTTTAACAATAGGTCTGTTCATATAGTTATTGTAGGGTGCGTCGCCGTTGAAAATCCTTAAAGTTGACAGACAATCTCACATATCCGTACCCGATAAACATGGCGCACAAACAAACCCAACACTAGACAAGATTGCAAAAGTTATTGTAGGGTGCGTCAGAACTGAATATTTTAACCACAAACTAAGCATCTGGGCCCGCTCTGCACCCTAGGATTAGTTAGCTAACATCCCGTACATTGCTCGCTGCTGCATTTCCTGTTTCAACGTTAATCTGAGATAGAATCGCGATCGTCCCGGTTTCTCGGCGGCGGTGCACCGTGAAAAGTTGCAATCAGCAAACAGATAATCCCAGCATTAATAAACACATCGGCCAGATTAAATACCGGGAATCTAATTATTCTAAAATCGATAAAATCTACTACGTGGCCCAAAACAAATCGATCGATCCCGTTACCCAGTGCGCCACCCAAAATCAAACCATATCCAGCTTGTTCCCAGCGGTTAATTCGCGGCCCGAACCAAGCCAGCACCATCAATCCCACGCTTACGCCCAAAGACAGCCAGCGCAACCAAATCGCCCCGCCGTTGCTAAACAAGCTAAAAGCTGCACCGGTATTGACAACATAGGTGAAGTGAAATATCCCAGGTAGTAGCGGCTGAGTCTGCGGAGGAACAGTCAAGTCAAAATTTTGCACCACCCAAAACTTGCTTAGGTGGTCTAAAACCAAACTGATAACAGCAGCAACCCAGAACAAGGGATTTCTTTTAAAACGCATGGATTAGGCAGTAGAACATAGGGCATCGGATATTTATCAGCCACAGCGAGATGATTGTCCCGTTATGCAATGACAGTATAACCCAATTTTGCACAATTCCCTATGCCCTATGCCCTATGCCCTATGCCCTATGCCCTATGCCCTATGCCCTATGCCCTCTTATTTTACAATTAATAAAACATCAAGCGGCGTAAAGTAAATGACAACAGTGCGATCGCACAAACCACCGCCAACTGTCCCGGTAGAGGAGCAACCGAATATTTCAGAATCTCATCGAATAAAGGTGTTTTTTTACCCGGAATCAGCAAGTAACTAAAAATTAGATAAATTAAGCCGATCGCGTGAACGGTAAATAAACCACACAAACAACTAAAAGCCATCGATTCCAGCCGTGAAGCTACCTTGAAAGCGACCCAGCCGCACACCCAAGCACCAGGCACAAAACCCAACAAATACCCAAAACTCGCTTCTTTGAGATAGCCGATGCCACCACCTTGAGCAAAAACTGGCCACAAAGTTAATCCTAATACCAAATAGGCAATTTGTGATAGAGCAGCAGCATTTTTGCCGCCCATGCAGCCTACTAGCAAGACGGCTCCAATTTGATAGGTAACGCCTAAAGAGTATGCCTGAAGTCCGCGATCGTCCCAAAACCCGATCGGCATTGTGACAGATGCAGGCAAAAAAGTGCCTCCTATCGTCAGGAGCAAACCAATAACAGCCCAGATTAATTCAATAGGAGCAGGCATTATAGCAGATGTTGAAGGAAGTTCGGCAACGGATTCGGTAACGGATGTAACGGATAAAAGTCAAGCGTGAAGTCGGTCTTCGTCAGAAGCAAGCTGGAATGCCCGCAGCTTTTAAGTTCTTTATACTACCACCTTGTCAAAACAACCACCATTGTAGGGTTTTCTGGTTCTTAAGCCTGGATCTTTTGATAATTTAATCCGGAATTTTTCGCGATTAAATAGCTGCAAGCTTTGCGATCGGGCGATCGAATCCTGGTTTCCCTACCAATTTATCTGGCCGCATCTTATAAAAATACACCTGTCAAGCTCATCAATGTTTTTTTGGGCGATTAATAATAATATTAATTAATATTAAACTGCGATAAATGTAAAGATTCTTAACCTAACCTTTACTTTCGCGCGATATGCTGGTGCGGGACACCTGTATAACGATCGTAAATTTTCTATACCTATGCTTTTTCGTCTCAACTTGATAAATCCGAATCGTGTTACCACAGCAATTTCTGCTATGGCGATCGCGCTTAGCTTAGCAGCCTGCGGTGGTGGCAGCACAAATACCAGCAGCAGCCCCAGCCCCGGCGACACCGCAGCATCTCCCGGCGCATCCCCCGTGGCAGCCCCAGCCGCCAACACCAAACTCGCCCTCGCCTCAGACGTAGCCATCACAGCAGCAGGCGCATCATTCCCCGCCCCCCTATATCAACGTTGGTTTCAAGACTTCAACAAAATCAACCCCAAAGTACAAATTAACTATCAATCAGTAGGTAGCGGCGCCGGAGTCGAACAATTCACCAAAGGCACAGTAGACTTTGGGGCCAGCGACACCGCCATGAAAGACGACGAAATCGCCAAAGTTCCAGCAGACAAAGGCGTGATTTTGTTGCCGATGACAGCCGGCAGCATCGTCATCGGCTACAACCTGCCAGATGTACCCGAACTCAAACTGCCCAGAGACGTTTACACAGAAATCTTCCAAGGTAAAATTACCAAGTGGAACGACCCCAAAATTGCAGCAGCCAATCCCGGCGCTAAATTGCCAGACCAAGCCATCACCGTCGTCCACCGTTCCGACGGTAGCGGCACAACAGCCGTCTTCACCAAACACCTGAGTGCGATCAGCCCTGACTGGAAAACCGCAGTAGGCGACGGCAAAACAGTAGAGTGGCCCAAAACTGGTACCTTTGTCGGTGCAAAAGGCAACGAAGGCGTCACAGCCCAAGTCCTGCAAACCGCAGGCGCAGTTGGCTATGTAGAATACGGCTACGCCAAAAACAACAATCTCAAATTTGCATCTTTGCAAAACAAAGCAGGCACATTTGTAGTACCTAACGACGAATCAGCTTCAGCAGCTCTAGCGACAGTGCCCTTACCGGAAAATCTGCGAGCATTTATCGAAGACCCAGAAGGCGCTTCTTCCTATCCAATTGTCACCTACACTTGGATGCTCGTCCCCAAAAAAGTTGCTGACCCCAACAAAGCCAAAGCGATCGAAGCAATGGTTGAATACGGCTTGAATGAAGGTCAAAAAGTTAGTTCTGAATTAGGCTACGTTCCTCTGCCTGCAACTGTTAAAGAAAAAGTAGCCGCAGCGGCCGACGGCATCAGCCCCGACTACAAAATTGAAGTTGCCAAATAGGGATTGAAGTCAGTTGACAGTTGACCGCTTGACAGTTGACTGTTGGCAGAAAGAAGAGGGAAGAGAGATATTTCTGTGGGGCGGGTACCAGCAATATTTCTTAAAAAGTCAGGGATCAATCAACCCGCCCCTCTTTTGTTTAATTGAGGTTATTTCTTTCTATTTCTTTCCAGCTAGCTTGTTTCTAAAATTGCGGTTTTTGATAAATATTATTTGGGTTTTTTGTTTATGGTTTCAGATAATAATAGCCCTCTATTAGAGAGCCGATCGCGCTCAGGAGCAGAAAAGTCGTTAGACCAAGGCTTTATCTTGCTGACGCGCATTTTGGGCATCGGAGTAGGCGTAATCTTGCTGGTAATCGCCGTAACGGTTGCTTATAGAGCGTTACCTGCAATTCAACAGTACGGTTTGGGATTTCTATTTAGCAGTAGCTGGAATCCGGTTAAGGAAGAGTACGGCGCGCTGCCAATGATTTACGGGACGATCGTCAGTTCGGCGATCGCGCTGCTAATTGCGGTACCATTAGGAGTAGGGACTGCAATCTTCCTGAGCGAAGATTTTTTGCCGCTCCCAGTGCGCACAGCTTTAGTTTTTTTAGTAGAACTTTTAGCCGCCATTCCCAGCGTAGTCTACGGTTTGTGGGGAATTGCTGTATTGATTCCCATTATTACCAGCATCGGAAAGTTTCTCAACGGTAACTTTGGATGGCTGCCGATTTTTAGCACTCCGCCAGTTGGCCCGGGAATGTTACCCGCCGGAGTAATCTTGGGGATTATGACTTTGCCGATTATTACTGCTATTTCCCGCGACTCTTTAGCCAGTCTCCCGCCCGAATTGCGACAAGCATCTCTAGGTTTGGGAGCAACTCGCTGGACTACAATTTTTAGAGTGCTAGTACCCGCGGCTTTCTCCGGAATTGTCGGCGGAATCATGCTCGGTCTCGGCCGCGCGATGGGAGAAACAATGGCAGCAACTCTGTTGATTGGCAATTCCAATCAATTAAGTGCATCTCTCCTAGCTCCGGCAAATACTATTGCTTCTTTGATGGCAAATCAATTTGCCGAAGCTTCGGGATTGCAAGTAGCAGCTCTGATGTACACGGGGCTAATTCTGTTTATTCTGACGCTGATTGTGAATATCTTGGCAGAGTGGATTGTTTCTAGAGTCAGAGCCAAGTACAACTAAAAGTTTGCTGCAATTTCCCATACAGTTTTGATTTATGTCAAATATCCCGTCGGAAGATAGAACTTCTTTTGCCTCGCAGACAGGCAGTTTCAAGAAGGTTAAAGGCAGTCCGCAATCGCTGTTCAATACCGCGATGACGGTATTAGCAGGAGCCTGTTTGACAATTACTTTGTTGCCTTTGTTTGCAGTGCTTTCCTACGTTACAGTCCAAGGTTTCAATCGCCTGAACTTAGACTTGTTCACCAAACTGCCACCCCCGCCCGGACTTTCGGGAGGCGGTATCGCGAATGCAATTCTCGGTACATTAATGACGGTGGGAATTGCTTCTTTAATTGCTGTGCCTTTTGGTGTACTGGCCGCCGTTTATTTGTCGGAATTTAGCAAAGGCTCGATCGCACGTTGGGTGCGCTTTGCTACTAATGTCCTCAGCGGAGTTCCTTCGATTATTGCTGGCGTCTTTGCCTACGGTTTGTTTGTGGTAAATATGGGAGGCTTTTCGGCAATTGCAGGCGGTGCGGCGCTAGCAGTGCTGATGTTGCCGACGATCGTGCGGACTACTGACGAAGCTCTACAAATCGTTCCGCAAGATATTAGATGGGCGTCGGTTGGTGTGGGTGCTTCTAATTATCAAACGGTGTTGCAGGTGGTTTTGCCTGCGGCAATTCCGGCGATTTTAACGGGTGTAACGCTGGCGGTTGCTCGCGCTGCTGGAGAAACTGCGCCTTTGATTTTCACGGCGCTGAATTCGCCTTTTTGGCCGGCTGGATTTGATAAGCCCACTCCGAGTCTTTCGGTTTTGGTTTACAATTTTGCAACGGTTCCTTTTAAGGCACAGAAAGAGCTGGCTTGGGCTGCTTCTTTGATTTTGGTGTTCATGGTTTTGTTGACGAGTATTCTGTCTCGCTGGGCCACTCGCCAAAAAGTTTATTGAAGTCATTAGTTATTTGTTATTTGTTATTTGTCATTCGTTGCGGGTGGTTAAGAACCAATAACATTTTCATTTGTAAAATTCGATTGGAGTATTCAGTGTATGATGAATTTGGAAAACAAGACTGAAACTGTTTTACGTACTGAGAATATCAATATTTTTTACGGCGCTTTTCATGCGGTAAAAAATGTTTCGATGGAAATCCCTAAAAATCGCATTACTGCTTTGATCGGGCCGTCTGGCTGCGGTAAAAGTACGATTCTGCGATGTTTTAACCGCCTCAATGATTTGGTTAATGGTTTTCGTTTAGAGGGCCGAATTGATTATCACGGTCAAAATCTTTACGATCCTGATATTGATGCTGTGGAGGTGCGCCGCAAGATTGGGATGGTGTTTCAAAAGCCGAATCCTTTCCCCAAGTCGATTTATGACAATATTGCTTACGGTGCGAGGGTGAATAACTATAAGGGAGATATGGATGAGTTGGTGGAAAAGTCGCTGAAACAAGCGTATCTTTGGGATGAGGTGAAGGATAAGTTGAAGCAAAGTGGTTTTTCGCTTTCGGGCGGCCAGCAGCAGCGTTTGTGTATTGCTCGGGCGATCGCGATTAATCCTGATGTAGTATTGATGGATGAACCTTGCGCTTCCCTTGACCCGATTTCGACGATTAAGATTGAGGAGTTGATGCGGGAACTCAAGGAGAAGTATACGATTGTGATCGTGACTCACAATATGCAGCAGGCTACCCGGGTTTCTGACTTGACTGCTTTTTTCAATGCTAAACTTTCTGATGATGGAAAGCGGTTTGGCTATCTTGTGGAGTGTGACAAAACTGAGGTGATTTTCCAAAATCCGAAGGAAGAGTCTACTATGGATTATGTTAGCGGTCGTTTTGGTTGATTTGCCGGAGTCTCCAACAGGTTGAAACAATCGCCCTACACGATCGAACCAATTCGGACATAATATAACTGAAGAATCCCGGTTTCTCATCAAAGAAATCGGGATTCTGGTTTTTATGTTTAAAAGCTCGATCGTACTTTTTGCAGATACAAGCCGCTGATTTTGTCGAATAATTTCTCGAAGATATTAGGCGTTCTTCATCCAATGCTTTAAAAGGTTTTCTTTGACCATGCTTTGTCGCATGACTTCGATCAAGTATTCCTGAGCTTCGTCTTGGGTCAAGCTTTTGACTTGTTCGCGCAGCACTTGCAGTTTAAACTGCTGTTCCATGCTAAGGCTGGTTGTAGGCATATCCATAAGTCGCTCCTCCAGTTTGCTACATGAGATCGATGCGAGATAGATCGAAATTACGTTTCACAGGTTTTGTTGTGTTGCCTCTATTGTAAACTATCATAACATCTGCTTGACAATATGTCCAAAGTACACAGTTTAAAACTTATTTCTGTCGCAAAAGTACATCTAAGTAGGGGGAGCTTTATCATAAAAAAGGGGTAAAAACCGGGAAGCCTAAGCCAAAGGAGCTAGTTTGTATGGATGCAATGGAGTTTTTTGTGAGCAGTGCTGGGGAGTGGCGATCGCAGCGCAGCACTCACCACCTGGCTTTCCGCCAAGCGGAGATTGGGGATTCAAATATTCAGGTAACGGCGCTGGCTGCAAATGACGATCGAGTGGCGCAGATTTGCCAGATGCACTCCGTCGATCCGAGTCGGGCTGCTGGGGGAGCGTTTGTGACTTGGCACGGCACTATGGCGTGGGATAAGGATGATGAGAATCATCAGGGGTCTACCGTATTCGCGATCGTCCCGGATCCTGAAAATCCGCGGCAGGGTTTGATGTTGCGGGAACGGGGCTATGCCGAAATTGTGCCGGTGGCTGGCCGTTTTGAGATGGATGATGAAGATGCGCTGCTGCTGATTACCGAATACGAGACGATGAGTTCGATCGAGCGTTTTTGGTTTGCGACTCCGAACGTGCGGATGCGGACGAGTGCGGTAAAGCGCTTTGGCGGTTTCAGCACTTCGACTTTTTGTACGGAAGTTCGGGTAGAACACGACTCGGATGCAGCCACTGAAGCAGCCGAGAAGGAACCCGTTGCTAGCGAGTTTTACTCAGCTCTGGGCTGGTAATTTAGTCCTGCCGTCATTGGTCATTAGTTTGCGTTTCGAGACTGGGCCGACTGCTGACTGCTCAGTAATGACTGCTGACTGCTGACGGCAGGACTTCCCCAAGGTCAACAAATGTTACAGATTGTTGCAAAAATTCAGGAAAATCGGATTTAGATTGCCCGAATCCCCTAATCTGTATGTTGGTTAGTTGTATCCGTTAAGCTGGCAGCTCGCGGTATCAGCTATTTGGAAAATTTGAGATAACGGAGATTTTAACGTGGCGCTTCCTTTATTAAGCTACGCCCCCAAGAGCCAAAACCAGCGCGTTGCTGGTTATGAAGTAGGGGGCGACGAGCAGCCGAGAATTTTCACAACTGAAAATGTGCTCTCGTCCGGGGACATGGAAAATTTGATTTGGGCTGGATATCGTCAGATTTACAGCGAACACCAAATCCTCAAGAGCAACCGCCAAAAGTTTTTGGAGTCGCAACTGAAGTTCGGCCAAATTACGGTGCGGGATTTTATTCGCGGTTTGGCGACTTCGGCTCCTTTCCTAGAGCGCAATTACCAAACTAACAGCAACTACCGGTTTGTGGAAATGTGCGTGCAGCGCGTTTTGGGCCGGGATGTGTACAGCGATCGCGAAAAGATTGCTTGGTCGATCGTAGTTGCAACCAAGGGGCCTCAAGGCTTTATTGACGAGTTGGTCAATAGCGATGAGTACCTCGAAAAGTTCGGCTACGATACAGTGCCTTACCAACAGCGCCGAATTTTGCCTCAGCGTGTTGGAGGGGAAACTCCTTTCAATTTGAAGACACCTCGCTACAACGAGTACCACCGCTCGCAGCTCGGCTTCCCGCAAATCATCTGGCAGACGACTGTTCGCCGTTTTGTTCCTCAAGAGCAGCAAGCGAAGGCTGGCGATCCGTCCAACTATTTGGGTATGGCTCGCAATATGCCGCTGCCTGCTACTCCGCCGCAACGGGTGCCTCTGGCTAATATCAATATTGCCACGATGGTTCCTCGCCGCTAATTGATACTGCTTGGTACTATTGTTTGTGTCGGGCGATCGGCTTTTAGTCGGAAACAATTTTGAGTTTTGAGTTTTGAGGTTTAAGTTTTTTAGTAAACTTAGAATCCAAAACTCAGGACTCATATTTTTTTAGGGAAGAAGTTCGGCACCGAGTAATAGACTCATTGCATAAATCTTGACTTGATACAAAAACCGCAGATATCATGCAGATTAACGCCGATCAACGCCGATAATTTTAAAATAGTTTCGGAATCAAGGTCGATTGGTTCGTAGTGAGGACGAAGAGTCCTTCTTTCTGAGGACTAAAGTCCGAACGATCGAACCTTTGCTGCGGGTAATTGACAGAACATAATATCAAATATGAGCTCGCAGGCGCAATATTTTTAACAGGGTGTTGAATTGATCGGGTAAAGGCGCGATCGCCTCAATCAACTCTCCAGTTAACGGATGCTGCAATTGTAGCCGCCATGCGTGGAGGGCTTGTCCGGTTAAATTGACGCCGATGGAACGGTTGCAACTGTACATGGGGTCGCCGACTATCGGATGTTTAATTTCGGCTGTGTGGACGCGAATTTGATGGGTGCGGCCGGTTTCTAATTGATAGTGCATTAAGCAATAGTTGCCGATTCTTTCTTTGATTGTCCAGTGAGTAACGGAGGGGCGGCCGCCTTTTTCTTCTGGTACTACTGCCATTTTTTTGCGATCCGTAGAATGCCGACCGATGGGTAGGTCTATGGTGCCTGTTTCGGTGTTAGGAACTCCGTAAACTACGCCTAAATATTCGCGGCGTGCGGTTTTGGTTTTGAGTTGGGCTTGCAGGTTTTGGTGGGCAATGTCGGTTTTGGCGATCGCGATCGCACCTGTTGTATCTTTGTCTAATCTGTGGACGATTCCAGGCCGTTGAACGCCGCCGATTTCTGCGAGGGGACAGTGCGCTAAAAGGGCGTTAACTAATGTGCCGTCTTGATGTCCGGCTGCTGGGTGGACGACTAATCCGGCTGGTTTGTTGATGATTATTAGGCTGTCGTCTTCGTAGAGGATGTCGAGGGGAATTGCTTCGGGCTGTAAAGATGTGGGCTGGGTTTCGGGTAATGTGATGTGGATGCGATCGCCCGTTTTGACTGATATTTTTTTCGAGGTGCAGGTTGCGTCGTTGACTTTGACGTTGCCTTGTGCTATCAGGGTTTGGATTCGCGATCTCGATAAGTCTGGTATCTGGTTTGACAGCCAAATATCTAATCGCTGAGTCACATTACTTTGGTTAAATTCCTCCGTATTTTCTACTGTATACATTTCTTTAGTGTTTATTTCTATCATTTAGTTTATTGGTAATTGGTAATTGGCGATCGATCGTCGATATATAATTATAGCTTAATGTAAGGTGCGCCGCTATTAGATAGTCGATTTTTCTTGGGAATTTCCGATGGCGACGCACCCTACGGCTACTGACCAGATTGTTATTGAGAATATTTTAGCTGGATATTTTAATACTCCAGATGTTGAAGAGGATTGGTAATGCAGAATTCCTGTGGGAAGATTACCTGTAGGGGCGAAGCATTTGCGCGATAATCTCTAGGAAAAACCCAGGTTTTGTGACGCAAAAGCTTCGCCCTTTGCGAGTACCTGTAGGGATGCAGCATATAGATTTCTCGTTGGGTTTGGGCGAAGCATTCGGGCGATAACTTATTGATATCCCCATATATTTTTAGCCGAATGCTTCGCCCCTACGGGGATTATGTTCAAACCGCGTCTGTAAAAACAAAGTCCGCCTCCGCGGACTAAGAATTACACACACTTATATATTTTTCAACTCATCTACTTACAATTATCGCAGTGGCCGCAGCGCATAGATTTAGCTTCCTTGGTAAAGCCAAAAGCTTGCAGCAAAAATTGCCACCTGCACTCGCGATGCTTGAGATATTTTGCCATTTCTGCGGCGGCGGTAAAGTTTTGTTTGACATCTTTTTGTGGTGCGGATTTGTCGATCGCATAATTGAAAGGATCTTCCCATCTTAACTGTCCGCTGCTGTGCAAGATGGAAAGGGATGTCGCACTTTCGGGAAATTCCCGCCCCACAGCATCTGCATCGCCCTTAGCTGGGAGTTGTTTCGCCAACTGCTGCGCTTCTCGATATTGCGATCGCAATTTGTCTTGAAAAAATTGTGCTCTTTGTTTGTCATCGGGATAAAGCAAACCCGTCGGTTCGCTAATCAACGTCAGGGCGATCGATGATTTACCGTCCCGCCCGCCTCTACCTATTTCCTGAATGTATTCCGATAATAGCAAAGGCGCTTGAAAATGAACAACCCAGCGCACATCCGGCTTATTAATTCCCATCCCGAAGGCGCAGGTACAAGTCACAAATTTAAGGTCATTGTTCAGCCAAGCTGTTTCTATTTTTCGCCGCGATTCTGGACTCAAACCTGCATGATACGCCGCTGTTTTATAACCTGCACCTTCGAGCAAATCCGCCAAATTCTCGCTATCTTTTCTCGTGCGGACGTAGACTAAACCTGCTTCTTTTGGTCGAGCTTTGATAAAATTTAATAACTGTTGTCTCCGCCCTCTCGGTGTCCAGACAGTTTGCACTTGCAGGTGCAGGTTAGAACGGTACGGACTTAGCAGAAATGCTTCCGGCTTGTGCAGTTGCAAGACTTTGTTGATTGTCTGCTGCGCTTCGGGGTTGGCGGTAGCGGTGAAAGCTGCGATCGCAATTTTACTTCCTTGCGGCTTAGATTTTAACAAAGCCCGCCGTACTGTTCCCAAACGGCGGTAAGCGGGTCGAAAGGTATCGCCCCACTGAACTAAACAGTGAGCTTCATCTAATATTAAACCGTTGATTGCGATGTGAGGCTGACTGATAATTTCCCAAACTGGTTTGCTGAGCAATGTTTCGGGAGACAGGTACAGC
This sequence comes from Microcoleus sp. BM001215392, assembly GCF_036700185.1. Taxonomy (NCBI): domain Bacteria; kingdom Bacillati; phylum Cyanobacteriota; class Cyanophyceae; order Oscillatoriales; family Microcoleaceae; genus Microcoleus; species Microcoleus sp. BM001215392. The sequence continues at coordinate 18,298 of NZ_JAUBOJ010000093.1, forward strand.
AATCTCAACTTATTTTGTTGCAGCGACTGCATAGTTTGTCGCCGCTGCTGTGTTGGTAATTGACTGTGGAGGAGAGAAGCGGGTAAATTGCGATCGCGCAATTCTTGGACTTGATTTTCCATCAGCGCGACTAACGGCGAAATTACCAAAGTTAAGCCTGTTTGTAATAAAGCTGGGAGTTGAAAGCAGATTGATTTGCCACCACCTGTCGGCATAATTATCATTGTATCTTTCCCGGCTAACAAACTGCTGACAATTTCTCCTTGGGGCGGCCGAAAGTCGTCGTATCCCCAGATTTCTTTGAAGGCGGCGCGGGCTTGATTTAATAATGTTGGTTCTGGTTGGCAGTTCATTTGGTTTATTCCCAAATCAGACTTGCCAATTATACCTGAGTCCGTAGGGTGCGTCAGCAAAAGTCCGAGCTGTGTTTAGTAAATATTTGATAACTGACGCACCCTACAATAACTAAACTGTATTTTTGGGCTGGTTCTTAGACCTGATCCACAAGACTTTCGTTAAATTTGACTATACAATTTAAATGGACTTGTAGTTAAGGAATTTTTGGCAAATTTGGATCTTCGCGACAAGTCGAAAGCGGTAATTGTTCGCCACCTTGTATTGTAATAATTCTCCTTAAAATGTTATTTGTTACCACATTTAAACAAGCACAACCGTATCCGTAATTGACATTAGTTTTGACATATTCATCATCCTTAAAAGGAGGAATATTATCCATTCCTCTAGCTTGATATCCCCCTTGTGCTGAGATAATCCAATTATCATCTTTATCTTTGAGAAACCAATTTGCAGGTGTAGGATTTTGCAACCACCCGCACCTGGTTTCAGCCGCTTTGGCAGGAGCAATCGCGATTGAAAAAAATGAGATAATTGCAGGTATTAACCACTTTAGTTTCATAGCTTTACATCCTAATTTTTAAGTAACAATCATAGCAACGATCGTACAGAACTTGCGAACTTCGACCAAGAAACCGGATTTTCATCGAATCTGCGGGTGACAATCAAAATATTGTCGAAAAAACCCGGTTTCTGAACACCCGCGCGCAAGTCCTACTTAAAATCTCAAATCGCCTAAGACTCGCCGTCTCGGCGCCCGAGCTCGTACACGCCGCCGCCAAT
>NZ_JAUBOJ010000094.1:0-2129 GCF_036700185.1 Microcoleus sp. BM001215392
CAACTTGAAACCATCGCCCGTTCTTTCCTCTCTGAAATGACCACCGATGGCTTAGGCGGTAGGCTTTACACCGAATCCCTGGCAAATTTACTTGGCATTCACCTACTGCGCCACTACTGCACTACTCCCGCCACTGTGCGTACCTACCAAGGCGGTTTGTCCGATTTTCAGTTAAAATGTGCGATCGACTATATTCGCTCGCATCTCGATGGTCAATTGAGTTTAGAAAACATTGCCGCCGACCTGAATTTAAGTCACTATTATTTTTGTGCTTTGTTCAAACAATCGATGGGAGTTTCGCCGTGGCAATATGTAATTAAGCAGCGAGTCGAACGCGCTAAAGCATTGCTCAAAAATCGGGATTTGTCAATTGCTGAAGTTGCGTTTGCTTGCGGTTTTTCCAATCAAAGTCATCTCAACAAGCATTTTCGAGCGGCTACAGGAATCGCACCCGGAATCTATCGGCGGGGATGAGGGCAAAAATGTAAAAGTGCGATCGGCCTTTCATCCATTCCCGTCAATCGTGGCACGGGTGTCTCGCCTGTGCAATGGATCGGTTTAAAAAAGATCGATCGCCCTATAAATAGTAAAATTTACTCTAGTTTACTCCTTGTGCTATAATCAAGTAGAAATCTTTGTAATTACCAATTGCTAAGATAATGCAAGCTGAAAAAATATCCATTTCCTTATCACAATCGCTACTACAGTTCATTGAAAGCTACAAAATTGCTAAAGGATGCAAATCGCCATCCCAAGTAATTGAATTAGCGTTGGAATTGCTGCGAAATCAAGAACTAGAATCTGCTTACCGACAAGCATCTAGCGAAGTAGACTCCGCTTGGGATTTAACAGTTGCCGATGGATTGACAGATGAAACGTGGTGAAATTTACTACGCGAATCTCAGTCCTACGGTTGGTTCTGAGATCGATAAACGCCGTCCCTTATTGGTGATGAGCAATGACTCTAATAACCGTGCTGCCAATACAGTTACAATTCTACCAATTACCTCGAATATAACCCGTGTCTACCCTTTCGAGTTGTTACTAAATCCAGAGGATAGCGGCTTATCCAAACCTTCTAAAGTTCAAGCACAGCAAGTAAGGACAATTTCTAAACAGCGAATTACCAGCGATGCAGTCGGAAGTTTGAGTTAGGAAATTATGCAGTTAGTAAATATTGCTCTCAAACTGCATTTAGATGTCGATTGATAGCGATCTATCCCCGTGTATCTGCGGTTAAAACAGCCCGCGCGAGGGTGGCTGTCATGACTACCTGCTTATTTTTTAGCTTATTTATGACATCTTAGCAAAACTTGGTTTAATTAGAGATTCCCATCTTTGAGTTATCCTAGAAACAGACTTCATTTCCCGATCGCACTTATGGTTGCCTTACCCGATCGCCCGTTGATGAGCCCAGAGGAATATCTAGCCTGGGAACCCACCCAAGAAGAACGCTACGAGTATTGGGATGGCGAAGTCGTCGCTATGACCGGCGGAACCCGGAATCACAATCGGGTTTGCGTCAACTTCCTCAAGCTATTAGATGATAACCTTAATCTGCCCTATGAGATTTATATCTTGGGTGTGAAAGTACGAGTAGAAGGAGGGCGAAACTATTTTTATCCTGATGTTATGGTAACTTGCGATGAACACGATCGACATCCAGACTTATTGCAATTTCCCTGCTTGATTATCGAAATTTTATCACCTTCCACAGAAGCTCTGGATCGCGGCACAAAGTTTGCTAAATACCGCCAATTTTCAACACTACAAGAATATGTCTTGGTGAAAGTTGAACAGGCGGAAGTAGAGATGTTTCGGCGCAATCTACAGGGACAATGGGTGCTATCCGAGTATGGCTTGGGCGATTCCTTAAAACTTGAATCGGTGAATGTGGAAATTGCGATCGGCTATTTATACCGCCAAATACAATTTTCTTAGTCCGCAGAGGCAGACATTGTTTGTGTAGAAGCAAATTCCATTCGTCCTTTCTTTCTTTCTTTCTTTCTTTCTTAGTCCGCGGAGGCGGACATTGTTTGTGTGCCCGTAAACTCCGCGAATGACCTTCGCCGGGTATCCAACGGAAATTCACCCAATATCCAACGGAAATTCGCCCGAAATTCACCCAA
>NZ_JAUBOJ010000094.1:2229-19256 GCF_036700185.1 Microcoleus sp. BM001215392
AATATCCAACGGAAATTCGCCCGAAATTCACCCAATATCCAACGGAAATTCACCCGAAATTCACCCGAAATTCACCCGAAATTCACCCAATATCCAACGGAAATTCACCCAATATTCGCTCTAAATTCACCCAATATCCAACGAAAATTCGCCCTATTTCTTACAAAACTTGCCGGGGGGCGATCGGAATTTCAATAATAAACTCAGTACCCTCACCCGGCGCAGAAACGCAAGTCAACCTTCCGCCGTGAGAACTAACAACAATCGAGTGCGAAATAGACAATCCCAAACCAGTTCCCGAACCCACCGGCTTAGTTGTAAAAAACGGATCGAATATTTTGTGCAGCACTTCAATGCTCATCCCCGGGCCGCTGTCAGCAATTCTAATTATTACAGAACTCCTGTCTGTCACCTCTGTAGAAATTGTAATAGTAGGCTGTTTTTGAGAGCTTTCCGGGCAATCTCTTGCCAAGAGGAGCGCATCGATCCCATTTGTCAAAATATTCATAAATACTTGATTCAACTGCGACGCATAACAAGTAATTAAGGGCAGCTTGCTGTAATTTTTAATCACATCAATACCCAAACGCCCGCCCTCTTTTCTCAAGCGCGGTTGCAGCAGCATCACCGTACTGTCGATGCCTTCATGGATATCAACCGACTTCATTTGCGCTTCGTCGAGGCGCGAGAAATTCCGCAAGCTCAGCACGATATCCCGGATTCTTTCGGCTCCTACTTTCATAGAATCCAGCAGCTTTTGCAAATCTCCGATCAAAAATTCCAGTTCAATAGTTTCTATTTCATCGATAATTTCATCAGCAGGTTCTGGATAGTGGTGCTGGTAAAGATCGATTAATTTGAGCAAGTCTTTAACGTACTCGCTGGCCGGATTGAGATTACCGTAAATAAAACTTACAGGATTGTTGATTTCGTGAGCTACGCCAGCCACCATTTGCCCCAAACTAGACATTTTTTCTGTTTGAATTAATTGAGCTTGAGTTAGTTTCAGCTCGCGCAAAGTTTGTTCTAAACGCTCGTTTTTTTCATTCAACTCCTGCGTCCGCTCTTGCACTTTCTGCTCCACCGAATTGTAAAGCAGAGCATTGTCCAAAGAAATAGCTACTTGAGAAGAAAGCAGCCTCAAAACTTCCAAGCGGTGGGCATTAAACGCCCCTATAGTTAAATTGTTTTCCAAATACAGAATGCCGATCAGTTTGCCTTGATTGACTATGGGCGTACACAACAGAGATTTGAGCTGGTGTTTGCTAATGTAAGGATCTCCCGTAAATCGCCCCTCAGTGGCCGCATTACTCAACACCACATCCGAGCGAGTCCTTTCCACAAAATTAATCACCGTCACAGGTAAATCTTGAGATTCTTCAACAGGCGTAAATTGCAGCACTGCTACATCTTCAGCAACTACTGACGCCTTCGCTGAAATCAACAGTTTTCCATCTCTGAGCAGGATTAAAAAACCCGATTGTGCTCCCGCATTTTCCAGCGATATCCTCATCAAAGAAGCTAGGAGCTTGTCGAGGACAATTTCGCTGGAAATCGCTAGAGATGCTTTCATGACAGTGCCTAAATCCAAGACTCTCGCATCGCTACCAGTAGAAGTATGAATAGTTGTAGTAGTTTGATTGTTTTGGAAACTTCCGTTGAGCGGCGTCACTTCCCGCAACTGCGGATACTTCTGTTCTAAATCTTGAACTTTGCGGACTGCTCCCCAGCGCAAGTAGCACGAGTGAGCTTCGCGCAAGTGAATTTTGGCATATTGATATTTGCCTTTACTCAACCAAAACTTGGCTGCTAGTTCGTTAGCCAGCGCTTCATTTTGCACAAACTCGCTGTCTTGGGCTAAATTGATAGAAAAATCGTACAGCTCTACGGCTTCGGAATCTTTCTTGGAAATTCTGGCTATTTCTGCTTGTACTAATATGTATTTGTGCAGAAAGTTTTCGCGGCAGTTGTCTGCCCAAATTTTCATCTGTTTTTGATTGGCTTCTAACTTGTCCAAGTATTCTTTTTGCTTCGCTTCGGAAACATTCGGAAAAACGGCGGCTAGAACTAGAGAAAAGAAAAAATTCCATTCGGTAGCGGGGATGGCTCCGGTAATAAAAGATAGCTGCTTTTCTACTTCTAAAGCTAGTTGCAGCGCTTCGTTGAAGTTGCCGTACCAGTACATTACTTGGCATTTGCGAATCTGATAAAGGCAGAGCGAGTATAAATTTTGATGAGCTTGACAGTTGTGTACGTATTGAGCCTCGGTGAGTTCTTCGCTTTCAAATACAAAGTTTTCGAGAGTGAGCTGGCTCAAGTTGCGTAGGATTAATTCTACTCCTAATAATGTATCGGTTACGAGCTGATTTTTGGTTTTTTGGCTGAACTGCAAATATCTGCTCGTATCTGCCAAAATTTGCGAGATTTCTTTACCTTGAAAAAATGAGTTTGCTATGCGGTTGGAGAGAATATAACCCGCATATTCTAAGTCGCCTGATTCCAAGGCTGCTTGATATCCTTCATTGCTAATTGTGTGGGAATCTTTGATGTGATTGAACCAGTAATAAAAAATACTGACCAGCGACGAACAAGCTCTGCACTTTAACCCGATATTTCCCGATTTTTCGCTCAAATTTAGCGACAGCATGGCAAATTGATATGCTGCTTTGTAATCTCCGGAAACTGCGTTTAAGAACATACCGTAGCCTGCGTAGCAGAGAGATGCTTCGGGAACTAAACCGTAGGTGAGAGAAAGGTTAACTCCTTTTAATACGCTGACTTTCCACAAGTCTGGATTGTTGAGGTAAGCCGATGTCAGCAAGTTGGTGATTAATTTGACTGCAACTTTTTTGTCTGGTACTGTCATTTCGGGAGCGTCAATCAGCGAAGCTATGTCTCTACCTGCTAAAAAGTTTGTGGCTGCTGCAAATTCTTCGGAGATGACTGTTTGCAGTCCGTCTAGCGGCAAGTCTATTCCGAGCAGGTTTAAAGCTTTGATCCCGGCTTTGACTGCTTCTTCGTACTTCGCTCGCAGGGTGTACTGCACGATCAGCAGGTTGTAAATTTCTACTTTTTCTAAGGGCGATCGCGCTTTTTGCAACGTGATGTTGATGAATTCTTCTGAATGCTCGAAATAGCCGTTGAGATACTCAACGTTAGCACGCTCCATGTGCAAGGCAAAGGCTAAGTCGTAGTGGAAATCCCAAATATCAGCGCTTAAACCGTCCATACCTGCGCTTAAATACTGCAAGGCAGCCACATAAGCAGTGGCATCTTTGGCTCGGCGGGCGGCGTCTAAATTGAGCGTTGCCAGTTCAATTAATTCTCGCTCGTCTCGAATTAGCGATCGCGCGACATTCAAGTGATCGACTAATTCAAAAATTCTGTCAGCCCGATACTCAGCCGGAGTGTTTTCGAGGATTTGCCTGCCGATTTTCAGGTGAACGTCTTTTTTTTGCGAGTCATCAATCAGGGCATAAGCTGCTTGTTGCACGCGATCGTGCAAAAACTTGTAATTGAGAATCAACAGCGGAAACATTACGTAATCTAATGACTTGCTTTCCAATTCCGAAGTTGGGAGAATCAGTCCCGACTTAATTGCCGGCAGCAACTGCGAAAACGTTTCCGAGGCTTCTTTTTCATTAATTAAAGAAAGAGTATTTAAGTCAAATTCGTTGCCCAAACAAGCCACCAAACGCAAAACCTGCTGCGTTGGAATCGGCAGTTTTCTCAATTTTTGCACCATCAAATCTACTACATTGTCAGTGATAGCGCACTGTTCTATTTGCGTCATATCCCAATGCCAGCCGCCCTTGTTCCCTGCCTGGGGCGGGTGAAAAACCAGCAAGTTTTCCTGATACAATGTTTGCAGGAATTGATTGACAAAAAAAGGATTGCCGTCTGTTTTGCTGACAACCAGTTCAGCTAGGGGTTTGACCGATTCGCGATCGCTGTGCAAAGTCTCGGCAATCAAATGAGTGATATTTTCCACCCCCAGCGGTGACAAAGCAATCTCATTAATGATGGCTTCCTGATTGCGCAGTGTCTCCACAGTCATCATTAAAGGATGAGTGGGGCTGACTTCATTATCACGATAAGCGCCAATCAAAAACAGATATTGCGTAGCTTCATCTGTCATCATCAACTCAATCAATTTGAGTGTGGCAGAATCTGCCCACTGCAAATCGTCGAGAAAAATTACCAGCGGATGTTCCGGCTGGCAAAACACGCGAATGAAATTTTGAAATACTAAATTAAAGCGGTTGAGAGATTCCGTCGGCCCCAATTCAGCTACAGGAGACTGAGCTCCGACAATCAGTTCAACTTCGGGAATTACATCAATAATAATTTGCCCGTTTTGACCGAAGGAAGTGCGAAGTTTTTCGCGCCAAATGGCTAATTGAGCTTCGCTTTCCGTTAAAAGTTGCCGCACCAATTCCGAAAAAGCGCTGACAACTGCCGAGTAAGGAATAGTCCGCTTGTACTGGTCAAATTTCCCCCAAATAAAATAGCCGCGCCTGCGGGTAATAGGTTTATCTAAATTCTTGACCATTGCAGATTTGCCAATGCCGGAATAACCAGCAATCAGCATCATCTCACTGCGGGATTTATGCTGTCCTCTTGTCAGCACGGACAGGGAACTTTCTTTTTTCGATGTGACTTCTTTCTTGATGACAGAAATTTGGGACTGTTCGATGCGGTAGGAGCGATTGCTGGTGGCTGCTACCCGTTCAAAGGCCGCTAAAAGAGTATCAAATTCTCGCTGTCTTCCGTAAAGTTTTTGAGGGATTTGAAATTTGTCGGAAATATCTTGGCTACCGAGACCAAACTCCGAAATAAACCCAGATGTTTGCAACTGAAACAGACATGATTCCAAATCTGCTTTCAGTCCCCAAGCACTTTGATAGCGATCTTCTGCGGCTTTTCCTAGTAATTTCATCACAATGTCGGAAATAGCTTGAGGAATTTCTGGGGAAATTTCAGCCAGAGGTAAGGGCTGTTTGGCGATGTGACAGTGAACTAACTCCATCGGATCGGTAGTCGTAAAAGGGAGCTGTCCTGCTAAAACTTCATAGAAGGTGACGCCGAGGGAATAAAAGTCAGTGCGGTAATCGATGACGCGGCTCATCCTCCCGGTTTGCTCCGGCGACATATAGGCTAAAGTGCCTTCTAAAAAATTTGGATTTTTATTGAGAACGTTTTCTTGATTTGATGCAGTTGAGATGCTAAAATCTATTAGTTTGACTTGTCCGGTAGCCGGATTAAAAACTATATTAGAGGGGTTAATATCTTTATGGATTACATTTTTGGCGTGAATTTCACCCAAGGTTTCAGCAACTTTAATCGCAGTAGTCAAAAATCCTAAAGTGGTGAATTTCTGAGAATTCATAAAGATTTTTAAAGATTCGCCTCCAAAATCTTCTAAAATCATTGCCAGACTATTTCTTACCTGCTGCAACTTGTATACTCTAACAACTCCGTCCAGCAAGTTTAAGTTGGCAGTAATATCATATTCGCGCTTGTATCTATTGAGTTCTTCGAGAGTCGGATAGTCTTCTTTGATAAGTTTGATAATAACAGGTTGGTTGTCTTGCTCGTTGCGGCCGCGGTAAACAAGGGAAGTGCTGCTTTCATAAATGAGAGCGAGAACTGCAACGCCGGGAATTGCCATCATAGTTGGGTTCTCTCAAATTAGGTGTGCTTGGTCAATGTTATGGGACTTAATACGCGCGGCGGGCTAAAAACCCGGTTTCTTTGTTGCTAGTCGTTGACAAACCGCAGATTTTTTCGTGTTACCGGGTTTGTTTTGGTAAATCCTATGTTACCCTTCATTATCGCTCAAGACCTATATTTTTGGATGTGTGGCAAGACATACTGTATCCAGCCAAGAGCTGCTGCTGATTTCTGGCATTGGGGCTTTCGTCACCTCAGCATTTAGGTAAACAAAAGCACAAATATAGGATTTGTGCAAGTACCAAAAAAGACAGGCAGCTATTTTGCTATACTGAAGCAACAATAAATTTTGAAGGTGGCGATCGATCGCGCTGCGGACAAAAAAACAATCTCAGCTTTTAGAGACCCGGCGGTTTAAGCCAGGTTTACACAAACAAAAACCGCCGGACGCCCGTTGAAGAACGGGCGTTTAAAATTAGGTTGTTTTTTTCAGTCGCCGTCCGGTGGACGCGCTCGCGAAGTCGAAGTGCGGACGAAAGTGTTTGTAGACGCGGTTTCAACCCTACGTCCTATCTATTGGGTCATCTAGGCGCCGGCTCGAATAAGCACCTTTGATCTCGGAGTTAAAAAACCTGCCTGTAGAATCAGCATCTTGCAGAGATTCCCAAATTTCCGGTTCTACGTCGCTGTATTGATAGACTGACCCGCTGCTAAATTCTATTTGCAAAACTCGCTCCTCTTGATTGTATCCGATCGCGCTAGCCATTGCCGAATCAACCGGCATCATAGCAATTGGTTCGTCGGCTGGAGCAATTTCTGTTGATTCAATACCCGCACCGAGTTCGGTTGAATCTGTATTGGCGATGAAATCTACCATTTGCAGCCCGTGCATTGCTGCTTCGGGAGCAGCAATTTCGATAAATTCGAGGCATTCCCCGCGATTTATTAACAGTCCTAACTGGCCGTTTGAGTGACCGACTGCTAAGACATTGCTCAAGTCTATTTTGGATAGTTTCATGGGATTTGTCAACAAGGATTTGTTTTACGTCAATATTTCCCGATCTTTGCAAGTTTCGGTGTCGAGGAAATAGTGGATTAATTAATAGTGTAGCCTGTATTGCCTAAAGAATCAACTAACGTATCTTTTATGTGTAAAGTGTGCATTTAGCATCCTAATTTGGTATGATTTGTATGTTGCTTAAGGAAATTAGACCTCTTCCACTCCTAAGCTTTCCTACCCTAAAATTATCTGCGTTTATCTGTATTTATCTGCCTGAAATCTGCGGTTTGTGTGTCGATCGCAGAGTTATGCAAGAGCTGTATTGAGCAAGGTTCGCCATAAGCACCGTACTTTGATAAGATGTGTCAGCTTCTTAACGAAACTTGACAATAAATTAAGAATTATTGCCATGAAACCAAGGTAAAGTTGTGGCAATGGCGAGTCAAAGCCCAACCAGCAAAAGCGTTTGAGAATTTTTCCCATCTGTAAATCTTCAGAAAGTTACCAAAAAACTGGGTTTAAAGCCCCCTCCTTATAGGACGGCTTTAATTCGAGTGTAAAGATTCTTGAAATAGTCGATTTATAGGAACACTTGCTCGTAAACGTGATAAAATTATCCCATGATTGTACTAGAGTTTAAGTTGAAAGGCAAGCCACAGCAATACCGGATCGTAGACGAAATGATCCGCACAGCTCAGTTTGTCCGAAACAAAGCTCTAAGGTACTGGATTGACAATTCTAGAGTCAAGTTATCCGACTTATACAAACAATGCGCCATCATGGCAAAAGAGTTTGAATGGGCAGGTAAACTTAACTCAATGGCGCGTCAAGCCTCGGCGGAACGTGCCATTTTTGCTGTCCAACGTTTCTTTTCTAATTGCAAAGCTAAGAAGCCTGGGAAAAAGGGATATCCGCAATTCAAAAAGCACACTCGTTCCGTAGAATACAAGACATCAGGATGGGTGCTTTCGGTCGATAAAAGATGTCTGACTTTCACGGACGGCTTTGCTGCGGGAACCTTCAGATTACTCGGTAGTCGAGACTTGCATTTCTATGCACCCAAGGAAATCAAGCGAATCAGAGTAATTCGTCGTGCCGACGGTTACTACGCTCAATTCTGTATTAACGTAGAAAGAACAGAGGAATTAGTTCCTACGGGAAAAGCAATTGGCATAGATGTGGGGTTAAACCATTTCTATACCGATAGTAGCGGACAAACAGTTCCAAATCCTCGGCATTTGCGTAAAAGTGAAAAAGCTTTAAAACGTTTACAGAGGCGAGTTTTTCGGAAAAAGAAAGGTTCCGGCAATCGCAAGAAAGCCATCAATAAGTTAGGTAGAAAACACTTGAAAGTCAGTAGGAAACGTAAAGACTTCGCCATTAAGACGGCGTTGTACGTGGTAAAATCTAGCGATTTTGTAGCCTACGAAAATCTTCAAGTGAGAAATATGGTGAAGAACCATAAACTTGCTAAATCGATTAGCGACGCAGCGTGGTCACAGTTTGCTCAATGGTTGCAATATTTTGGGAAAGTGTACGGTAAAACAGTGGTTGCTGTTGCCCCTAAGTATACTTCGCAAGATTGTTCAAGTTGCGGAAATCGTGTTCAGAAATCCCTTTCAGTCAGGACTCATGTTTGTCGTTGTGGTGCGGTATTAGACCGCGACCATAATGCAGCGTTGAATATCCTAGCGAAGGGATTGAAAGCCCGTGCAGGAATTCGTTCAAATACGGTGGGGCACACCGGAATTAACGCTTGGGGACAGGCCGACCTCTACTCGTTGGTGGTGACACCAAGAAAGCAAGTTGACTGATTGAACCAAGAATCCCCACGCCTGAAGGCCCGGGAGTGTCAATATTTCTAAAGGATTCGTCCGGTGAGAAAATCTCAAACAACCTTAAAATTTAGCAGTAATCGCCCGATCGGGCAAATCTGAACCAGCACCAGGAAAAATACCTATGAAATTGGCTTATTGGATGTACGCAGGCCCAGCCCACATCGGCACTTTGCGCGTGGCCACTTCCTTCAAAAACGTCCACGCAATCATGCACGCGCCGATTGGAGACGACTATTTTAACGTGATGCGATCGATGCTGGAGAGGGAACGGGACTTCACTCCGGTAACTACCAGCGTCGTTGACAGACACGTACTGGCGCGGGGCTCGCAGGAACGGGTGGTGGACAATATCACCCGCAAAGATAGAGAAGAGCACCCAGATTTAATTGTACTTACCCCGACTTGCACCTCTAGCATTCTGCAAGAAGACTTGGAAAACTTTGTTAACCGAGCTCAATTGGATGCCAAAGGCGATGTGATGCTGGCGGATGTTAACCATTATCGGTTTAACGAACTCCAAGCTGCCGATCGGACTTTGGATCAAATCGTCCAACTTTACATCAACAAAGCCCGCAAAAAAGGCGATTTGGAAGGTAAAAGCGAAAAACCATCGGTGAATATTATCGGTATGTCTACGCTGGGTTTCCACAACCATCACGACTGCACCGAGTTGAAGCGTTTGATGGCAGATTTGGGAATAGAAGTCAACGAAGTTATTCCCGAAGGTGCTTCGGTTCACAACTTAAAAAGACTGCCGCGCGCTTGGTTTAACCTTGTTCCTTATCGGGAATTGGGGATGGCAGCCGGGGAGTATTTGCAAAAAGAATTCGGCACGCCGATGGTGGATATTACGCCGATGGGTGTGGTGGAAACTGCGCGCTGCATCCGCAAGATTCAGGAAGTTCTGAATGCTCAAGGTGCGGATGTTAATTATGAAGAGTTTATTGACCAACAAACGCGGTTTGTGTCTCAGGCTGCTTGGTTCTCAAGGTCGATCGACTGCCAAAACTTAACCGGCAAAAAAGCCGTCGTATTTGGCGATAATACGCACGCAGCCGCGATGACGAAGATTTTGGCTCGCGAGATGGGAATCCACGTTGTGTGGGCTGGTACGTACTGCAAACACGATGCTGATTGGTTCCGGGAAGAGGTAAAAGGGTATTGTGATGAAGTGCTGGTGACCGAGGATCATGGGGCGATCGGAGATGCGATCGCCAAAGCAGAACCTTCGGCGATTTTCGGCACGCAGATGGAACGCCACGTGGGTAAGCGGTTGGATATTCCCTGCGGTGTGATTGCGGCGCCGATTCACGTGCAGAATTTCCCGATGGGCTACAAGCCATTTTTGGGTTATGAAGGCACGAATCAGTGCGTAGATTTGGTCTACAATTCCTTTACTTTGGGAATGGAAGATCACTTGCTGGAAATCTTCGGCGGCCACGATACCAAGGAAGTGATTACTAAGGGAATTTCGGCTGATTCTGATATGGGTTGGACGAAGGAAGGACAGGCGGAATTGAACAAAATCCCCGGTTTTGTGCGCGGGAAAGTGAAGCGGAATACTGAGAAATTCGCGCGCGATCGGGGGATTGAGAAGATTACCGTTGAGGTGCTGTACGCGGCCAAGGAATCTGTCGGCGCGTAGTTTGGATTGTGGAGTGCCCAGACGAGTCCAGAAACCCGGTTTTTGACGACAATATCTGGTAGGGTGCGTCGCTATGAGATTTTCGATTTAGTTCGGAGATTTTCGATAGCGATGCACCCTACGGTATCTTTAATGAATACAATATTTAATCCAACCAAAAAAATAAATTTTGCCAAAAAAGAAAGACTCATACAGCAAGTTACTTATCATGCTGATTTTAAGAGTAGTACAGAACAGCAAGACTAAAAAGAAGAAATTACCCGTACCCGCAAATCTGAAGTATTATTCTGAACTGAAAATGAGAGCGAGATCCCTTTTCCAGCAAGCGTGCGATCGGCTTAAAGAGGCACTTGCACTAACCGCCTGACATCATCTCCCAGTCTCGTAAAATCATTAGGGTTAAGAGTCAACAAAACATCCACACCGACTTTCAGTGCAGCTTGAGCAATTAACCCATCGTAAATCCCTCCCCCTGGTAGGTTTAAACTGACCATTTTGCTTACTGTTGCTTGGTAATCCTCAGCAGTCAGAACAACCTTATTAAAACTACTCAAATTCTCTACAATTAACCGCTGTGCTAACCCAGGATTAATCCGAGGTTGACGAGGAATGCGAGTGAGTACGGAGTAAAGTTCAGCTATAGTATGAGTTGAGACAAATCCGTCAATCTCCTGCGCTCGAACTCGCTCCAACCAAGATAAGCTTTGAGAGTGACTGGGATGATCTTCTATCAACGCTGCTATGAGAACGGATGTATCAAATAAAACGTTCATTTTTAGATAAACTTCCCGATTCTTTCTTCGCGCATATCGGGAATAATTCTATCCCAATTAATCAGTTCTTGATTTTTTATTAATGATGCTTTGACGACTAAGACTCCACCAACATAATGAACCTCACACTCTTCATCCGTATTTGCTGGTTGGCTGTTGCCAGTTTCATCGGATGGCGAAGCTACTTCCTGCTTTCTCCGCTGCCATAACAGAAAGTCAGCAAAGTTGAGGATTTCTTGCAGTTCCATTTCAGAGAAGTTTTTCAGTTTGTCAACAATTTGTTCTTGGATAGGTATCACGGCTATTTTTTCCTTGCTTAACACGATCGCTAGATTCAGTTTAACAGGAGGAAGGAGCGCTCGCCCTTTTCAGACCAAGTGCGATCGGCTTAAATCGTTATAATAGAGACAGTGCGAACGCTTCCCCAATTGCTATAATATCAGATGAGCCAACGAGTGTTCTCATCAATATTGCTACAATAAAATTAGTCGATCGCTATTTTGTAACAAAACAATGTCAACACCAACCGATACCCCAACAAAAATAGAGTTAACCCTCAGCCAAACAGATAAAGAAATCCTAGAAAAAGCAGCCGCAGCCAAGTCTATGAGTCTAGGCGAGTATCTGCTAGAAATCGCTCTGAATGCAGCCAAACAGCCACCTCTAGAAGTAGAGCAAATTGTATTGAGCGATCGCGACTGGGAAATCTTTGCATCCGCCATCGAAAATCCACCGGAACCTAACCCCGCCCTCAAAGCAGCTATCAAAGAGCATCAGGAAAAGTACGGGAACTGGTAAAGAATGAAATGGATTTTTTGTGCAATAGATGATAGCCGATTAAAAAGAGAAGCTTTTGACTGCGGTATACCAGAGTTAAATGAGTACCTCAAAAAATATGCCCGACAGAATGATAGAAGAGGAATTGCTAAAACCTTTGCGGTGATAGTCGATAGTAAAAATCAGCAAGCTAAAGAGTTTTATTTGAAATACGGTTTCATACCGTTAGAGGATGATGAGCTTTCACTGTTTATCCCGATCGCCACCATCATCAAAGTGCTTGAATAAACCAAGCGCGATCGGCCTTATTCCTCATTTTGACTATCTTCTTGCTCAACTTGCTCAAAATTCACTTTCTTATAAATAGTAGATAGAGGAACTTCTAGCTGAAAGGAATTAAACACTAATGCCGTATCTTCCTCATCATACTCGCTATACAACCATCTTTTATTCTCGGTTTTAGAATACTGCTCGATTTTGATTTTTGTTTGGTCAATCAGAATGTATTCTCGGAAAGAAGGAATAGTTTTGTAAAATGTAAACTTGTCAACTCGATCGTAATTTTTAGTAAACTTTGATAAAACTTCCACAATTACTTGAGGGTTGATAATCGTGTCTGTACGATTATTGCGGTACTCAGGTTGCCCAAAAATTACCATTACGTCGGGATAAGTGTAAAGTCGCACTTTTGGTATCCACAGGCGCACATCACCGATGAAGACATCATACTCTTGTTCTGGAAGACTAAAATTTAAAGCAATGTAAACGTTTCCTGCGATCCGATTGTGATTGGTAGAGCCGCCTGTCATAGGAATAATTTCTCCGTCGAGATATTCGCTTTTGTACTCTGCTGTTTCTTCGAGTGCTAAATATTGCTCCTCTGTGAAGTAACGTTGCTCGGTTGTTTGCAAAGTGCCTGTCATCTCGATCTTCTCCCACAAGGATGTTGAACAAATATTTCTTTTGAGTACGCGCGTGCGAAGCTATCCCGAAGGGAATCGCTCACTTAAATGATAACCCGCATTCCCAACAAAGCGAGATACCTTATTCCTCCGCGCTCTCTTCAGGCTCATTTTCCGCCTCAAAATCCACCTTCTCATAGACATCAGCCAGCGGCACTTCAACTTGAAAGAAATTAAAAACTAACGCCACATCCTCTTCATCGTACTGACGATACGACAAACCCTCAGTCCGGCTCTTGTTTAAACAAGAGCCGATGGAGCGAAAGTCCTCTCAAAGAGGACTGAGAAGAATTTTCAACTCATTAGTCCTCTTTGAGAGGACTTTCGCTATTAGACAGGGGTTTAAACCCCTGGCGGACTCACTCACGGGTTGGCGGGAAGACTGGCGGACTAAAAGCTTCAATTGACACCAAGAAGTGTCCCTAGGAGGATCGCCCACGATCGGGCGATCGCACGCCGATCAACTTGCGATCGAAATTAGTCGATCGGATCGAAAACTAAAGTCAATCTCGCAGCCGGAAGCAGTTGTTTGAGCACTCGCAAATGACCTTCTGCATCAGACCAACTGCGAAAGCGACCCACAACGACCCTTTGTAGATTTGGAAGCAAACGAACCACGATCCACGGCTTGAGACGTTTCTCATCATAAAAATGGGTCTGAAACCCCGTCCTTTTAGGACGGCTTTACAATTTAATTTGCAATACGCCATGAGTTGTAAGACAAAAACTTACAATCTATCGGCATTGCGTTTTGACACAACCGCTTGCCAGTTTTTAAATCGTGCAAGCTGATTGTTTTTCGGTACGGGTCTTTTTTTGTTGGGAATTCTTGCCAACCGCCAACGTAACAAAATCCGTATTTAGGGTGTTTAACAATTGAACCGCGCTTAAACCCCACACTCAAAGTGCCTCCATAACGGGGGCGAATATGACCTGTGGAATGTTGCAAGCGATGGAGTTGTCTGCGATGAAACTCAAGAGCGATTACTTCTATTAGCTTGGTATTGTCGGGTTGAGTATGCCCGCCCGCGTACCAATTAGCCAATACCCAAGCATCTACGCAGTGAGCCTCAAACAAGTTTGATAGCTTCTGTTTGGATTTTTTAAGTCCCAGTTCTTGACGTAGGTTGTAAGTATCATTGCCAGATTTAATCTCAAGATGGGCAATTTTTATAATTTCAGAATAAAACCAGTGCTTGCCCACCTCTAAAGGACTAAATGATACATTCCATTTGCGTCCGTTTTTCCTGTTTCGCGCTTTGACATCTTCCACCACAATTGTCGATATTGGAAACATCAAAGTTAGCCAGTTAACTATCCTTAACTTCCACTGCCATCTCGCCTTAGTAGATGGGGGTATGCGATTTTTGTTAACCAACCTGTTAGCTCGGTTTTGACGGCACGGCGACCTGCGAAACCGCCGAGCACGTCGCATATTCCGCCTGACCTCAACATGGTCTTTTACCCAATCAATTGCATGAGTTTGGATGTTTAAGTAAGTATGCGATTTGGATTTAACGGTAAATCCTTCACGCTTGCTACCCGGATCGATTCCGATCGCAATAGGTTGACGATCGGTATTAGAAGGTTCTACGTTGAGTCGGACACAAAACACCCCCTTTCTCCAAAATGGTGTTGCCTTACCTGAGCACATCCAACGCTTAGCGCGGCTTGAGGTAGTCGGCATTAACGGTCTATTTTCACTGTCTACAACGGGTACGAACATTTACGGTAAGTCCTATCTCTAGGTGTATATTTCCCTTCGCCACTGGCACATCTGAGCGGTTAAAAACTAGGGAAGCATTCTTAACGTCCGGTGGGATACCACTCCCAGATGGCTCAGTTTGTCTCAAAGACGCAGGCTAGACACTGTTTTAGTCTTGAATCAAGAAGTTGGTGAATCTCCCTCTTTCAAGCCCCACGCCTTGATAGCTGGGGTTAGTGACACGGCATAATAGGTGTATCTCCTTTGTTAATTGGAGCCATAGCCAGTCCTGAGCCCTCGGAAAGCGTCGGACTGGCTTTTGACTTTGCATTGATGGGATTAGAGGAATTGTAACATAATAAGCCCAAATATGTGTCAACACATTTTTAAGAATAGGGTAACAGCACGATCGGGAACGTAAGCTTGTACCATGAAAAACGTTAGCAAACCAACAAACATTTACATTGAGCAAGCGCGTTCACGTTACCTTTCCTGATTACGTATATGAAGCTTTGGATCGATGGGCTGACAAACAAGGCAGATCCACGGCTAACCTGATAGCCTTTCTCGTGGAAACGGCTTTATTGGAAGCCCAACAAAGGGGAGAAGTACCCCCTGGGCCCGAAGAGTCCAAAAGTGACAAGTAAAGATTTCCCTCGTGTGTTGCGGGTGCGTGTCGGGCGATCGCACTTATCCTCCTGGACGCACGGCTAGTCAGAAACCGGGTTTTTGCGAGAATACCTCGTTAGAGTGGCGAAAACCGCAAAAAACCCGGTTTCTTTGGTTTTGACGGGTAAGTTTTAACCGATCGAGAATTGATGAAAATGAGCATCCGCGCCCTCAGTTGGCGCACCATATTTAAAACACTTCTTTGCTTTGCGATCGCCAGTTTTTCCCGGCAACAATTCACCGCAACAGCCAGAAGATGCTCGGTTTAACGGCGGCTGCATTGTCCGAAATTACGGCGGTAAACAGAGAACTGGAATTGACGCGCTCCACTTGAATTAGGCAGCCAACAGCGCGCCAAGACTCAGCTAGACCGCACTGCGAGTGATTTTGCAGGGGCGATCGAGCTATTTGCACGCGAATACTTGCCTAATACTAAATCCGGGTTTAGCGTCCCCGTTATGGTCCGAAGAGAGCGTAAGCGAAGCAATCGCAATAACTTTGGCTCCAACCGGCAGATTTATAAAGCGGGTAGGAAACCCGGATTTGGTATAAATCGAAATGGTAATACCGATGCAACCTGAATTGATATAGTTTATTGTGGGGCATAAAATATGAGGATTTGATGATGGTCTGGGATTTAAATATTGAAATCAACGATCCAGAGATATATATTAAGCAAGTATCGACTATTACTAAACATATTTCCTATTCCAAAGATTATAAAATTCAATGGCGGTTTGCTAAATTAAAAAACTTCGAGTTCGTGAGTGTTGTTTGGGAAGCTGGGAGTACATATACCGCAGGATATACTTTTCCAGGAAAAATAGGTTTCACATTTTTTGGCGGCGATCATTTATTGAAAGTTGGGTCTAACGAATTCCTCATGAACGATCGAAATGTGGTGATAAGTCAGTCGGGAGTCGAACTAACCCGTCTTCAGCACTCAGCCAAATACAGCGGAATATCAATTTATATAAATGAAGCTCTATTTTTAACTGAAATGAGCAAGTATCTTGACAAATCCATTGAACGTCCTAACCTGCTACAAGTTATCGATCGCACTACTCTTTACGGTCGATCGCTATATCAACTGGTCATAATGCTGTCGAATTTGATTGACACTAACGGACATCCACTGGTAATTGACAACTTAGAAACCGCTATTTTTTCTACCTTAGTCCAAGGTTCATCTTACAACACTTTAGAACCATCGATTATTAAAGTATCCGAAATCTCGATCGCCCGCGTGCGAGAGGCGGCCGAATACATCCGAGCAAATATGAAAAAAGACCTGACAATTGCAGAAATTGCTTCCGCCATGAACTGTAGCAGTCGTTCTTTGCAAACAGCATTCGCTCGTTATTACGGTGTCTCTCCCAGTCAATTCTTGCGAAATGCTCGACTTGAAGCCACTCGTATAGAGTTAATTGAGAGCAACAAAACGATTACGGAAATTGCGTTTGAATATGGCTTTTACAATCCTAGTCGCTTTACAAAATATTTCCAACAGCATTTTCAGAAAAAGCCTTCGGACATTTTGCGAAACTAATCTTTCGCAATTTGGCTAGCGCCACTAGGAATCAGTAACTTATAAATAAGGCTAGTGGGTGTCATCCGTCACAAGGTAAAAATATTATAAACAAGAATCTAATCGGAACCATAGTTGTCAAATTCACTTCAAATCCAGTCACAGACGGCTGTTTGACGATAGATTCCAGATCCCCCTAGCCCCCAGGGCTGTTTCATTCTCTTGTAGGGGCCGCCCCCCGTGGCTGCCCCCATGTCTGAAACATTACAAAATCGTGGATCGAGAGGGTAGGGGCGGTGCCCATTAGTGTCAACTTAACGCCAAACCCCTTCAGAGACTACTGTTTGACGATCTCTTGCCAGATCCCCCCTAGCCCCCCTTAAGAAGGGGGGGACAGGATTCTTCTCAAAGTCCCCCTTCTTAAGGGGGATTTAGGGGGATCTAGACTCAGGTAAAA
>NZ_JAUBOJ010000095.1:0-6162 GCF_036700185.1 Microcoleus sp. BM001215392
TCGGCGGTTGAAACCGCTGCTATACAAACAATGTCTGCCTCCGCAGACTCAAAGAAAGATGGTGCGCACTGCGCACCTTACTAATACAAATCTGGCTTAAAAACCCGCTCTATTTCTTCGTCGGCGTCCGGCGGACATCGTTTGTGTAACAGCGATTTTAATCGCCGATTTATCTTGACAAAAAGCAACTTTACGAACCGGATTTTGTTTTGTCAAATAGTGCTAAACTGGCTCATATTATCAATCAAATGGTCAAAATAAGGAGCCAACTTTTCCCGCAAATCACCAGACTCGCACCGCTTCAAACTAGCAGCCTTAATTCCTTCCAAACCGAGAACCATTGCAGGCAAAGGAACGCCCAATTCTTGATAGAGCAAATTCATGTTGTGCAGCCCTTCCTCGCTGGTAAAATCTGCTGTATTTCCCGCAATTCCATAGGTAATGCAGCGGAGAAAATGCCAGAAATCCCGCCAACAAGCCTCCGCCCTGGCTGCTGGATAAAGCTCGCCTCCTGGTTCAGAAATATTCGGATATGCGGCTAAAACTTGTTCCCTGGCTTCGGATACAATATCCGCAGCACAGTCGCGCAGGAACTTCGCAGTGCTAACAGACGTTGGTTCCGATGAGTGAAGTTGTTGCAAATCTTCATCGGCGAGATAACGGCCTGCGTCGTCAGCAGCCTGAATGAGTTGGATTTCGGCGGGAGAGTGCGAATTTTCCCAGGTGGCTAAGCTGACTATTCGGGCTTTTGGGATTAATTCTTTGGCTTTTTCGCTTAATTGGAGAGTCATAGACAAATGGCTAGTCGGTAATTACTTGGAGAAGGCATATTTGAAGTTTACCAGAATTGCGATCGGCATCACTGCAAACCAACCTAAATCTGGAGTAGCTTAATTGCATATTCTTTAAATTTTAAATTTAATGCAAAAAATATTAGGACAGCTAGAACAAAAAAAGGCAGCACAGGGGAAGTTTCCATTTCTGCCGGAAAAAAAGATACTGATAGCATCATTAATAATTCCTGCGATTCACTTCGCTCTTTGCAAAGTCTCCTTATTGGTATCATTTGAAAATGGTGCAGCGGCAATTTGGCCGTCAGCAGGTCTTTTTTTAGCTGCTTTTCTGCTGTTAGGGCCGCGCATTTTCCCAGCTCTTTTTTTGGGTGATTTCGTGACTTGTTATACACTGATTTACCAGCACGACTTTCTGACAAGCATTTTCATGTGTATTTGCAATGATGCTGACCCGCTAATCGCAAGTCTTCTGATTGGCCGCTTTGTCCAATACCGGAATTTACTAAATCGATCGCAGGATGTTTTCAAATTTTTACTGCTGCTAATACCTACACCTGTTATCAGCAGCACTCTCTGCGTTATCATACTGTGTTACCGAGGAATTAGTCCCTGGAGTGCTTACCCAGAAGTTTGGCAGAGTTGGTTTACAGCAAACATTGCCGGTACGTTGATTGTGACGCCGGCAATTCTAGCATGGGCTGGGCGATCGAATCCACAAGAAAGACTTCAGCGCCCGCAGATTGCCGAATTTGGACTGTTGCTATTATTGGTGGTTGTTATCAGCCGGATTGCTTTTTGGGACAGCTATCCCGTCGAGTACATGATGATTCCGCTGCTGATTTGGTCGGCATTTCGATTCAGCGCCCGGGAATCGACTCTGCTGGTAGTGATTGTTTCGGCGATCGCAATTTTTGGCACATCTCGCGGTTTGAGTTCCTTTGTCAGGTCATCCCTCGGCGAATCGCTGTTTTTGCTGCAATCTTTTATCGGTGTTGTAGCCGTTACTACCTTTATTTTATCGGCGGTAATCAACGAAAACAAACAAGCAGCAGCCAAGCTGAAAAAACTTAATAACGAGTTAGAACAGCGAGTCGAAGAACGCACCGCCCAACTGCAAGAAGCTAAAGAAGTTGCTGACGCCGCCAATCAATCCAAAAGCGACTTTCTCGCCAATATGAGCCACGAACTCCGAACTCCCCTCAACGGGATTTTGGGCTACGCTCAAATCATGAACCGTTCCCAATCTTGGGGAGAAAAAGAGCGCAATGGCGTTAGCATTATTCACCAGTGCGGTTCCCATCTTTTGACGCTGATCAATGACATTCTCGACCTCTCCAAAATCGAGTCAGGCAAATTAGATTTGCACCCGAAAGCTTTTCATTTCCCATCTTTCTTGCAAAGCATTGTTGAAATTGTGCGCATTCGCACCGAACAAAAACAAATTGACTTGATTTATCTCCCAGATCCCCAACTTCCCGAAGGTATAGAAGCCGATGAAAAACGCTTGCGCCAAGTATTAATTAATTTACTCGGAAATGCAGTCAAGTTTACAGACAAAGGCAGCGTCACTTTCAAAGTAGAGGTAATAGAAATTTCCCAAAAAGACAGTCACCAACAGGCAGGATGTCTGTTCCACAATAATGATGCCAGAGGTATAATGAACTGCGAGTCATCGCCGGATTCCTCATCTGCAATCCCAAATCGATTGATTCGCTTCCAAATTGAAGATACAGGCGTTGGGATGAGTCCAGATTCCCTCGAAAAAATCTTTGTACCTTTTGAACAAGTAGGAGACACAAACCGAAAAATAGAAGGAACCGGACTCGGACTGGCAATCAGTACCAAAATTGTTAATTTAATGAGCAGTAAAATCGAAGTAAAAAGTGATTTTGGCGTTGGTAGTGCCTTCGCTTTTACCGTCAGTGTTCCCTTGGCTGCTGACTGGGTAAGTACCGCCGCCGCCGCTGCGGGAAAGCAGATTTTTGGCTATCATGGAACTCAGAAAAAAATTCTCGTCGTCGATGACAATTGGCAGAACCGTTCAGTGATTTCTAGCCTCTTAGAACCGCTTGGTTTTGCGGTAGTCGAAGCTGAAAATGGCGAGGATGGCTTAGCTAAAGCTGCTGAAATTAAGCCGGATTTGATCGTCGCTGATTTGTCGATGCCTGTGATGGACGGTTTTGAAATGCTGCGGCAGTTGCGGAGTTCAGAATCGCTAAAAAACCTCTGTACTATCGTCTCGTCTGCGTCTGTTTATGAGATGGACAGGCAAAAAAGTTTGGACGCGGGAGGCGATGATTTTCTGCCTAAGCCGGTGCAGCTTGATGAGTTATTCTCAATCTTGGAAAAGCATTTGCAAATTAAATGGAAATACGACCAGAAATTACCAACAGAAAATTCTGTGCAGCTAGCGCCTAAGACTGTATCTAATTCAGCGATTCAGACTTCAGCAATGGCGGTTCCAGCACGCGAAAATTTAGCTTTGCTGCTGAATTTAGCGCAGCAGGGGCGCTTGAAAAAACTGACTGAAGAAGCTAAGCGAATCGAAAAACTTGACAAGGGTTATACTCAATTTATACAGCAAATTCTGCAATTGGCAAAGAGCTTTCAAGCTGACAAAATCGAGACTTTTATCCAGCAGTATCTGAACTAATAGGGGAAAATATTTATGTCAGAAGCTGAGTTAATTTTAGTGGTAGATGATACGCCGGCTAATCTGGATGTGATCTCCGAGGCGTTGACGGATGCGGGTTATGAGGTGGCGATCGCCATTGACGGCGAACGAGCTCTCAAGCAAGTTCAGTATACGCTGCCGAGTTTAATTTTACTGGATGTGATGATGCCGGGAATTAACGGCTTTGAAACCTGCCGCCGCCTCAAAGCTTCGCCAGTTACCAAGGATATTCCTGTAATTTTTATGACGGCTTTGTCGGATACCGCAGATAAGGTTAAAGGATTTCAGTTAGGTGCTGTTGATTATATCACTAAACCTTTTGAAGAGACGGAGGTTTTGGCCCGCGTCAATACTCACGTAAAATTGCGGAATTTGAATAAAGAATTAGAACGGCGGGTTGCCGATCGCACGGCGGAACTAACTGCTGCTTTGATACAAGTCAAGGAATCGCAGCTTCAGCTTATCCAGAGCGAAAAAATGTCTGCCTTGGGCAATTTAGTCGCTGGTGTCGCTCACGAAATCAACAACCCAGTCGGTTTTATTTACGGCAATACCAAGGAGTTGAGTTTGGCGCTAAAAGACATCGTTGACCACTTGCGGCTTTATCAAAAAGAATGCCCAAATTCGGGGAAAAATATTGAATTTCACGCAGAAGAGATTGACTTGGAATATGTGTTGAAAGATACGGCAAAGATGTTATCATCTATGGAGATAGGATGCGATCGCCTGCGCAACATCAGCACTTCCCTCCGCACCTTCTCCCGCGCCGATACGGCGGTGAAAGTCTCGGCCAACATCTGCGACGGCATTGACAGCACGCTGATGATTTTGCAGCACCGCTTGAAAGCTCAAGAAACTCGTCCCGAAATTCAAGTAATCAAAAAATATGGAGATATTCCTAGGGTAAAATGCTATTTGGGACAACTAAATCAGGTGTTTATGAATGTGCTTTCAAATGCGATCGATGCAGTGAATGAGTGCAATTGCGGACGCAGTTTTGCGGAAATTGCAGCGGCTCCTAATAAAATCACTATTATTACAAAAGTATCTGAAGACAGACAAAGCGTTGTGGTGAAAATTAAAGATAATGGTAAGGGAATTTCGGAGGATGTAAAAGCCCAGATTTTTGACCACTTGTTCACTACAAAATTAGTCGGTCAAGGGACGGGGCTGGGTTTGTCTATCAGCCGCCAGATAGTGGAAGAAATACACGGCGGTAGTTTGACTTGCGCTTCTGTGCTGGGTGAGGGCTCAGAATTTGCGATCGCACTGCCGATCGACTAATGGGATAATTTAGGCATCAAGCGGGTTTGATAGAGGAAACAGGGGAAGGCGGGTTTAGCAATCTCGCTTGATGTCGATTACAGATACTTCTAGGCTGGGACAGCTTGCAAGTTCTCTATTTGGTGAATTTCGAGCAGATTAAGTATGATTTGCCGTTTTTTGCGGCGGATTTGGTAACGATCCCCAGCGGCTATTTAATTGATCTCGATACGCAACCTCTGTTTGGCGGTGACGCTGACTACCAGGCTGAGTATACTCGGTCGATCGCACAAATTTTTCAAGTTCATCAACCGTACCTCGCTGGGAGTGGCGATTTTCCCGTCTGCGCAGCAGTTTTTCCAAGCCGGCGTTGCTGTGGAATCGCCCCAAGGAAATGGAAGTTTTGGAGACTCAGGTTTTCGCAGCATTCAAAGACTATCTCGCTGCTGATGTGAAGAAGCTCGATCGCATCGCACCCGTGACAGATAGTGCCAAATTATAGAGTATCTTACCACCTCAACTGCGCTATCTACGGTATCGTGCCAGCAAAAACCGGGCCGCGGGAATGTTGAAGCGTTTCTGCCGCGAGGAATCGACTAAGCGAGTAGATTCACGAATTTTTGTGATATTGGGAACAGAAGCTGCCACAATTGGTAAGTAACAAAAATTGATTTTAATAGAAGCTTCAGCCACTATACTAATAAGTGTAGGTTGGCATGAGGAAAATGCCAATGGTCAAAAAAAATCGCAATGTAGTTAGTTCAAATCCAGACAGCAAAGTCAAAGTCGGACTTTCGCTGACTCCTTCTAGTGCCGATCGATTGAACGCGATCGCTCGAAAGCTAGGAATATCAAGGTCGGAACTTCTAGAACGCTTGGCACAAGGCGCTCTCGATATTTCTAAGGACAAGGCCCAAGTTACTGTCACTTGGAAAAAAGGTGAAGAAGCAACGGCCGAAATCGCCGATTTGCCAGGGGAAACAGCCGAAAAAAGCGAGATCGAGGACGCTATCACGGCAGAAACCCTATTGGGATCAGTGACCGTACAGTCAAATCCCCTGCAACCAAGTTACGAAACTTTACAGCAGCAGTTGAGCGAACGCGAAAGTTCGATCGCCCAATTGCAGCAGCAATTAGCCGACAAACAAAATCTCGAAAGCCAATTGCCGGAAACTGTATCGAAGTCAAGTTACGAAACTTTACAGCAGCAATTCGCCGAAAAAGAACACCGGGAACAGGAATTACAGCAGCAACTAACCTCCAAGTCGAGCGATTTGGAATCTTTGCAGCATCAATTCGCCGAAAAAGAAAGTTCGGCTAACGAATTGCAGCAGCAACTAGCCTCGAAGTCGAGCGATTTGGAATCTTTGCAGCATCAATTCGCCGAAAAAGAAAGTTCGGCCAACGAATTACAGCAGCAACTAACCTCCA
>NZ_JAUBOJ010000095.1:6262-19215 GCF_036700185.1 Microcoleus sp. BM001215392
CAAGTCGAGCGATTTGGAATCTTTGCAGCATCAATTCGCCGAAAAAGAAAGTTCGATCGCATCTTTACAGCAGCAATTAGCCTCCAAGCAAAATCTCGAAAGCCAATTGCAGCAAACTGTATCGAAGTCAAGCTACGAATCTTTGCAGCACCAGTTAGCAGAAAAGTCAAGTGCGATCGGCAACTTGCAAGTTCAACTGATGCAATTCAACTCTCTAAAAGATCAATTGAGCCAAAGTGCTGCGAAACAGCGAAATTACGAGGCTTTGCAGCAACAGTCTCAAGAACAGCTAAGAACCATCAAAGCTTTACGGGAACAGCTAGTTCAAATGCAAGCTGTGGCTGGGATTGGCGAAGCTTATCTCAACAAGTGGCGCCGCGTCCATTAATCTCAACTCGGGCCCGAAAGACCGCCAGGGAATGAATTCCCTGGCTAATAGCAAAAGTCCTCGCTATGAGGACTCAGGAGTTCTTTCGTTGTATGCAAGAAGGGACTTTTAGTTGTATGCAAGAAGGGAATGAATTCCCTGGCTAATAGCAAAAGTCCTCTGAAGAGGACTCAGGAGTTCTTTGGTTGTATGCAAGAGTCGTCTTGCATACAACTAATCAGTTCTTCAGTCCTCTTCAGAGGACTTTCACTTTGAGGCAGGGACTTGAGTCCCTGCCGGATTGTGGGTATAACTGGAGAAGCTTTTTCGTGCAAAATATGAGCATAATATTAAGAAATATTACAATAAATAAATTATGATGACCGATCGCACGCCTCAAAGCAAATCCTGTGCAACAGACACCAAGGGCCGCGTCACAGTAATTGGAGCCGGCATCGGCGGGCTGACAGCAGCAGCCCTGCTCGCCCACCGAGGATACAAAGTGCTAGTCTTAGATCAGGCGATCGTCCCCGGAGGATGCGCTTCCACCTTCAAACGCAAAGGCTTTACCTTCGATGTCGGCGCCACGCAGGTTGCAGGATTGGAACCCGGAGGGATTCACCACCGAATTTTCTCAGAATTACAAATAGAACTTCCCCCCGCCACACCCTGCGATCCCGCTTGTGCGGTATTTTTGCCGGGAGAAACGACACCGATTAGCGTCTGGCGAGATCCGCAAAAATGGCAGTCAGAAAGACAGCGACAATTCCCAGGAAGCGAACCTTTTTGGCAATTATTGTCTGCATTGTTCCAAGCTAGCTGGAAATTTCAAGGGCGCGATCCAGTTTTACCGCCCAGAAACTTCTGGGATTTCTGGCAATTAATTCAAGCAGTTCGCCCCGATACTTTAATTACTTTGCCTTTCACTTTTATGACGGTGGGAGATGCTTTGCGCTTGTGCGGTTTGGGCGACAATTTGCGCTTGAGAACTTTTCTGGATTTGCAGTTAAAATTGTATTCCCAAGTTGATACCGAAGAAACGGCGCTGCTGTACGCGGCGACAGCTTTGGGAGTAAGCCAAGAGCCGCAGGGATTGTATCATTTACAAGGAAGTATGCAGGTGCTGAGCGATCGCCTGGTAAGTGCGATCGAGCTTTACGGCGGTCAAGTCTTATTGCGGCATACAGTTGAAAGTATTGTCACCACCAACGGCCAAGCCACCGGCACAGTGATTCGCAATCAAAAAACAGGCGAAGTTTGGACAGAAACTGCCGATCGCATTGTTGCCAACGTCACAGCGCAAAATCTAGTTAAATTGATGTCAAGCGAGCCTGTTTTAGAAACTTTAACAGATAATTCCGAGACCACCAACCAACTGCCAAATCAAATGGCAGGCTACAAATATCGAGTTGATAAATTGCCCCCCGCATCCGGTGCATTTGTGATATATTTGGGAGTGCATGAAAGCGCAATTCCGGCAAATTGTCCGCCGCACCTTCAGTTTCTCTACGACTACGACGGCGAGATTGGTGAGAATAATTCGTTATTTGTTTCTGTCAGCCATGCGGGCGACGGCCGAGCACCGCAGGGAATGGCGACAATTATCGCTTCGTCTTTTACAGATACTCGAATGTGGTGGAATGCGGTTGATTATGAAGGATTGAAGCAAAAATACGCTGAAGGGGCGATCGCGCGTTTGAGCGAATACTTCAATTTAACACCCGAAAAAATTGTACATCAAGAATCAGCAACACCTCGCACCTTTGCCCGCTACACAGCCAGAGATAAAGGCGTTGTAGGTGGCATCGGCCAGCGAGTACCAACCTTCGGCCCTTTCGGATTTGCCAACCGCACGCCGATTAAAAACCTCTGGTTAGTCGGCGACTCCACCCATCCGGGAGAAGGAACCGCAGGTGTTTCCTATTCTGCTTTAACAGTCGTGCGGCAGATGGAGGCGGAGTTGCGATCGCACAACGAATACGGCGGTTGAAACCGCGTCTATACCAACGAAGATCAGATCAGACGGCGGTTTCAACCGCCGAGTCTTCATCTTCAACCCGCGGAGGCGGGTTTTGCCTGTATCGACGCGGTTTCAACCGCCGAGTCTTCATCTTCAACCCGCGGAGGCGGGTTTTGTCTGTATCGAAGCGGTTTCAACCGCCGAGTTTTTTAGACTCTATGACTACTTGATAGAAATCTTGGCGCCCACAGCTTCAAGCTGCTTCTTCATTTCTTCAGCAGCTTCCTTAGCAATAGCTTCCTTAACGGCCTTCGGTGCGGCTTCTACCAAATCTTTGGCTTCCTTCAGACCCAAACCGGTAATCGCGCGGACTTCCTTCAGAATTGCGATTTTCTTGTCAGCAGGAACTTCTTCCAACATGACAGTAAACTCAGTTTGTACTTCTACTTCTTCAGTAGCAGCAGCAGGGCCGCCCATCATCATCATGCCGCCTACGGGAGCAGCAGCGCTGACGCCGAAAGCTTCTTCAATTTGCTTGACCAATTCAGAAGCTTCGAGCAAGCTCAGAGTCTTCAGTTTTTCTAAGATTTCGTCGGTTGCAGTAGACATTCGTTAAACTCCTAGTTCGATTTGATTAATTGTCAGTTGTCAGTTGTCAGTTGTCAGTTGTCAGTTGTGAATTTTAAGTTCCAAATTTCTTAATTCAAAACTCAAAATTGAAAACCAAAACTATTTAAGCAGATACGCTTTCTGCTTCTGCTGGTGCTTCTGCTTCTGCTTCTGCTGGTGCTTCTGCTGCATCGCCGTCTTTTTCAGCATAAGCTTTGAGACCGCGTGCGATCGAAGTAGGAACTTGATTGATACCCACAGCCAACTTGGTTGCGACACCGTTGAGAGCGCCAGCAATTTGAGCCATAAGTTGTTCCTTCGACGGCAGATCCGCTAATGCCTTAACATCAGCTTCTTTCAGCACCCGTCCTTCCATCACGCCGCCGCGAACTTCAGTCTTCTTGGAAGCTTTTTGGAATTCTTGGTAAGCCTTAATCGCGCCGCCAATATCTTCTTGCACGAACATAAACGCCGACGTACCAGTCAGCAATTCCTGTATCGGCTGCCATGTTTCATTGCCTTCAACAGCAATCCGCATTAGCGTGTTTTTTGCCACTTGGCAACTGCTGCCTTTGGGACGCAAACGCCGCCGCAAATCTGTGATTTCAGCAACAGTTAGGCCTCTGTAGTCGATCGCAATTACCAGTTGAGATTCGCTCAAGGTTTGCTTGAGGTCTGCAATAATCTCATTTTTTACTGCTAAACTTTTGCCCATACTAATTTCACCTCCTTTTAGGATCTCAAACTGCCAATCAAAAACCCCAACCTTATAGCCGGGGCAGAGAATTAAAAATTAAGAATTAGGAATTAAAAGATAGAACTTTTTAATTGATTTTCTTGAGTTTTTATTTCTTCAGCCTCGGCAGGAAATTAAGCACTCGGCACCTGCGGTCTTCAGCTTATTGATTTTTGATTAGGCTATCACCATCCGGCAGACATTAGCAAGGGTATGGAGCAAATCTCGTGAGAAATTTACACAGACAGCCGAAGCTGTCTTTTACTTTCTGCCTTCGGCTTAATTCTTGCTAAGCAGCATCAAGTTTGGTATCGCGCAGAGCACTGATATCGACTTCGATCGATGGGCCCATAGTTGCGGATACGTACAAACTGCGCCAGTAGCGACCTTTCGCACCAGAAGGACGGTTGCGGTCAACAGTTTCTTGCAAAGCATGAAGGTTGACCAGCAAATCTTCCGCTGAGAAAGCTGCCTTGCCAAACATAACATGAACGATGCCTGTGCGATCGGCACGGAATTCTAGTTTACCACCTTTGAACTCGTCGATCGCCCGACCAATGTCAGTCGTCACCGTGCCGCCTTTGGGAGAAGGCATCAAGCCGCGCGGGCCCAACAACCGACCCAATTTTGCCACCAACGGCATCACATCTGGAGTAGCAATCAGACAATCGAAGTCCATCATGCCCTTTTGAATTTCCTCGATCAACTCTTCAGAACCAGCAATATCTGCGCCGGCATTCAGAGCTTCTTTAACTTTTTCGCCCTTAGCAATCACCGCAATTCTGACTACTTGACCAGTTCCTTTTGGCAGCGATACAGTTGTCCGCAACTGTTGGTCAGTATATTTTGGGTCAATTCCCAAACGGATGTGAGCTTCAGCAGATTCGCCAAACTTAGCGGTTGCTGTTTCTTTCAAAAGTTGTAGAGCTTCCAGCGGTAGGTAAGGTCTCTCTTCAACTTTCTTTAGAAGTTCTTGCAGTCTTCGCGATACTTTCTTTGCCATTGTTATTTTTTGGGGTTAGTAGATTTGAGATGTGACATTTTAGATTTAAGAATTGAGCCGTTTCGGTCATTTCAAATCTAAAACATTTGCGATTCCTAGCGAAGCTTTGCTTCTCCCCCTGAACCGACTTTCTATTTTGGATTTTGGATTTTAGATTTTCGATTGAACTTATCAGCCGATCGTTGCAAATCTAAAATTTTTCCGATTCTGACGATTGATTGCCACCAACTGCCAACTGCTTTCGGAGTCAACTGTCAACTGTCAACTGTCAACTGTCAACTGTCCGCGATCGCCACGCCCATGTTTTTAGCTGTTCCCGCTACAATTTTCATAGCAGCTTCAACATCATTAGCATTAAGGTCAGGCATCTTAGTTTCAGCAATTTCTCGCAACTGAGCCTGTGTGATTGTCCCTACTTGCTTGCGATTAGGTTCACCCGAACCCTTAGCAATACCAGCAGCCTTTTGAATCAAAACCGACGCCGGAGGGGTTTTGAGAATAAACGTAAAACTGCGGTCTTCAAAAACCGAAATTTCTACCGGAACCACGAGACCTGCTTGGTCTGCGGTTCTAGCATTGTACTCCTTGCAAAACATCATGATATTGACGCCGTGCTGACCCAATGCCGGGCCGATCGGAGGAGCTGGGTTGGCTTTTCCCGCTGTAATCGCCAACTTAATTACTGCAACAACTTTCTTTGCCATTAGTTAGTTCTGTTTCTGAACCTGATTGAACTCTAATTCTACAGGCGTATCGCGCCCAAAAATCGAGAGTAAAACTTTGAGCTTGTTCCGTTCCGGGCTAACTTCAATCACATCACCTTCAAAATCCTTAAATGGCCCGGAAAGTACCACAACGTGGTCTCCTGTCGCCATCGATACTTTGACAACTGGTTCTGATTCCTGAGCGTTTCTGAAGATCCGTTCTACTTCCGAATGACTCAGAGGTAGCGGTTTGACGTGACCCCTGCCGCGCCCGTAGCGGCGTTTTTGCTCTGCCCCGACAAAATTAATTACGTTCGGGGTATTTTTAATCACCTGCCACGTATCCTCGTCCATAAACATACGGATGAGTACGTAACCGGGGAAAATTTTCTCATCTGACTGGCGCCGGGAACCGTCTTTGCCGACTTTGATCGCTGGAGTTTGCGGAATTTCGACTTGAACGATGCGATCGGCAACATCCAGAGTTTGAATCCGCTGATCCAAGTTTGCCTTCACGCGCTTCTCGCAGCCTGAGGCCACCTGAACAGCATACCAGCGAGCATGAATCTCCGGCACATCTGGCGATGCTGCCTGTCCCGTCGCTTCTGTGGAATAATCAGATTCTTCTGATGCAAAAGTCATGGCCCAAACACCTTTCCTGCGCCCCAGTTAAAGAAGTTATCCACCAAATAGATCAGGCTGGCTGAGAGGATTACCATCAAAAGCACGGCCAAAGACTCGCTAATTAGCTGCTGGCGGCTCGGCCAGACCACTTTGTCGAGTTCTTCTCTAGTTTCCTTAAAAAAACCCGCAGGATCGAACCCAGGCGCCGTCATTTCTTGAGTTTCTTGAGCTTCGTCTTTTTTCGCCACGATCGAATCCCCCTTGCGATTTCAGATTTTAGATTTTAGATTTTAGATTTTGTGAGTGGCTCGCGGCTCTTTGATTTTTTGACACTAACCACTTACGCCCAAGTCCAAAATCTCAAATCGAAAGCCAGCACTTTTTTACAAGCTCAACCCATCTCACGATGTGCCGATCGCCCTCAAAAGCGATCGATCAGCAACACCGAGCATTTGTTGATGGCCTTTGTTGCGAACCGCCCACAAAAATTAATTCTACCCGAAAGTCTGCGGTTTCGGCTGTTTCCAGCCAATTATCCGGGCGCTTTCGGGCAGAATTAAAATTTTGGTGATTCAGCGCGCCCTGGAGGACTTGAACCCCCGACATCAGGTTTTGGAGACCTGCGTTCTACCAACTGAACTAAGAGCGCACAGGTGAGGTTGCTGATTCGCTTAACCTCTAGATTTCTATTTTAACACAGTGCGCTCGGAAATGGGAAACTTTTTTTTAAATTTTTCAATTTCCCATTTTCTCTCTCACCAATAGCAAGCTGGGTGCATTCCTACAGGGAGCGATCGAACCGTTGTTTGACGCGAGTAGCTTTGCCCACGCGATCGCGCAGGTAGTAAAGTTTAGCTCTGCGGACTTTACCGCGGCGCATGACTTGAACAGTGGCGATGCGGGGCGAGTGAATCAAAAACACCCGTTCCACACCGACGCCCTGAAACACGCGGCGCACAGTGATTGTTTCATTAATGCCGCCGTTGCGCATCGCAATCACAGTCCCTTCGTAGGGCTGAACCCGTTCTTTGGCGCCCTCTTTAATTCTCACGCCGACGCGCACGGTGTCGCCTACGTAAATTTCGGGGAGCTGTTTATTTAGTTCTACCTTGACTCTATTTATTTCTTCCGTCTCGATCGAACGGATTATTTCTGCGCCTTTCATGGGATTTACCAAAACTCACAATCCCTTATCATATATCGAACTGCCAGATTTATGTCAAAAAACTTCTATGTTACATACCTCCTTGGTCGTATTTCTGCAACTCGGGGCGATCGCGATACTAGCTTTGTACGTCGCCGCCAACTTGGGGGCTAACGATGTCGCGAACTCGATGGGGACATCGGTAGGCTCGAAGGCGCTGACGCTGCGACAAGCAATAATTGTTGCAGGCATACTGGAGTTTGCAGGCGCCGTGCTGTTCGGGCAAGGAGTTTCGGAAACTCTCGCTACAGGAGTGGTGAATGCAGAAGTGTTCGCAGACAAGCCGCAAGTATTCTTAATCGGGATGGTGTCAGTGCTAGCAGCTTGCGGCTTGTGGCTGCAAATCGCTACCAGTCTAGGTTTGCCGGTTTCTTCGTCTCATGCGGTGGTAGGTGCGATCGCAGGTTTTAGCTGGGTAGCAGCGGGAATTCATGCGGTTGATTGGCCCATCATCGGCAGGATTTCGTTAACTTGGGTGGCGACACCTTTTGCTAGCGGTGCTTTAGCTGCACTATTTTATAGTGGGGTGAAGCATTGGATTCTCGATCGCCCCGATCCTCTATTTCAACTGCGCGAGTGGATACCTTGGCTGAGTGCGGCGCTGCTGAGCGTATTTGGGATAATTGTATTGCCGTCTGTTGTGGATGTGGCTTTGGTGCAGACAGGCGCGATCGACTTGGCGCGCGATCGATTTGGCTGGAATCTGCCAATTCACGATATTGTAATTGCTATCGGGAGTATTGCGGCGATCGGGCTTTCCCTCAATAGCTGGAAAAAATTAGAGAAGGAAGGTTCGGCAACGGATTTTGTAGCGGATGTAACGGATAGAAAGAAGAACAAGTCAAGCGTGAATATTTCCGCATCTCCTAAACTCTCCCACTCTGCGATCGAGCAACAGATGGCGAGATTTCAGGTGTTGAGTGCTTGTTTTGTGGCATTTGCGCACGGTTCAAACGATGTGGGGAATGCAGTTGCGCCTTTAGCTGCGATCGCCTACATCCAGCGTACAGGTTCATTTCCCCTAGAAGATTTCAGTGTTCCCCTGTGGATTTTAGTCCTCGGAGGTACAGGAATCGTCATCGGTTTAGCCGTCTGGGGTCAAAAAGTGATCGCCACAGTGGGCGAAAACATCATCAGACTGGAACCCAGCGGCGGATTTTGCGCGGAATTAGCCACAGCTACCACAGTATTGTTAGCATCTCGCTTGGGTTTGCCGGTTTCCACATCCCACGCTTTAGTGGGTGCAGTTGTGGGAGTCGGGCTGATTAAAGGTTGGAAAACTGTACGCTGGAAAACTTTGCAGTCAATTAGTTCAGCTTGGGTGGTGACAATCCCGATCGCCGCGGGTTTGGGTGCTATCATCTTCAGCATCGCCCAATGGATTTTAGTCAAATGAATGCAATAGGTTCGTAGTCAGGAATGCAAGTCCTTTCTTTGATGCGGACTTGCATTCCGAACGATCTAACCTAAATCACTTAATTTCCTGCTCCAAACAATGCTTTAGCTGTCGAGCCAGCACCTCCACAAAGGGCTTTCTCAACATAGTCAGGTGATTCCCCGGAACTCTAATCACCTCTACTTGTTCCGCCGTTAAATCGCTCCAACCAAGAGTCGGATCTTGATTGCTGGTGCTGAGCTTTTCCTCCGATCGCAACAGAGTAATTCGCTGCGGATAAAATTTCGGTACATAGCTGAGAGTTGCTTGACTGTTAGCCTGAAAAACAGTAAACATTGACGGAATTGCCAGCTCGCGCCAGCTTTTTTCTTTTGATTCTTGAGATAAGATGCTAACCATAACCGCCTGTTTCCAATTCCAGCCATGCCAAAACTTAGCTACCCAATTCAGCAGCTTATTTAATTTTGGAAACCGCGCAGCAATCCCGCCAAATTGCACATTTTCCGCAGCAGCAACCAAGCGAAAATAATCGACTACAAAAGGCCAGATAGAGCGGGAAACAGTAGTCAAAATAAACTTGCAACCGTCCCAAACAGAAGGTTTGTTAGCAGCAACTGGTGCTAAAGTATCCAGCACAGCCAGCATTGCCACTTCATCTCCGGCTGCGAGCAACTGTTGAGCCATCTCAAAAGCCACTAAACCTCCAAAAGACCAACCTCCTAAAAAATAAGGCCCTTTTGGTTGAACAGTCCGCAAGGCTGCGATGTAGTCAGCCGCCATGTCTTCAATGCGAGTTAACGGAGAACTTTCGCCGTCAATTCCTTTGGGTTGCAGTCCGTAAAACGGTTGATTTTCTCCTAGCTGAAATGCTAACTCGCAATAAGGAAAGATGACGCCAAAGATGGGATGGACGCAAAAGAAAGGCGGGTTTTTTCCGCCCGGTTTAATTGCAACTAAAGGCGACCATTCCTGAGAATTTGTTGGTGAATCTAGCGAATCTGCTAAACCTTCTATTGTCGGATTTAAAAACAGAGATGACAGCGGTAACTCGCGCTGAAATTGCTGATTAATCTTATCGATCAGGCGGATTGCTAGCAGGGAATCTCCACCCAAATCGAAGAAGTTGTCGCGAATGCCAACGGGTTCGGCGTTGAGGATTTCTGACCAAATTTGGGCGAGGGTTGATTCGGTTGGCGTGCGAGGTGGAATGCAGCTTTTATCTGTTGAATTGCTAGTGAGATTTTGCGGTGA
This sequence comes from Microcoleus sp. BM001215392, assembly GCF_036700185.1. NCBI lineage: Bacteria > Bacillati > Cyanobacteriota > Cyanophyceae > Oscillatoriales > Microcoleaceae > Microcoleus > Microcoleus sp. BM001215392. The sequence goes on from NZ_JAUBOJ010000095.1 coordinate 16,117, forward strand.
TTGTAGGCGCAGGCGATCGATTTTGCCGTTGGGAGTTAGGGGCAGAAATGCGATCGCCACAAAGGCATGAGGAATCATGTAAGCGGGCAGTTGTTCTTTAAGAAACTGGCGCAATTCCAAGGGATTGAGCGCCCGATCGCGATCGGGGACGACATAAGCAACTAGGCGCTTGTTTCCCGAGAAATCATCTTCAGCCACCACCGCTGTTTCTTTGACTGCTGGATGCTGCACCAGCAGCGCTTCAATCTCTCCTAATTCAATGCGATAACCGCGAATCTTTACCTGTGCGTCAGTGCGGCCTAAAAACTCAATATTGCGATCGGCTAAATAGCGAGCTAAGTCACCTGTTTTGTAAATTCGTGCTCCCTGTTTCTGGCTAAACGGATCGGGAATAAAGCGCTGGGCGGTTAATTCGGGACGGTTGAGGTAGCCTCGCGCTACACCAGCACCGCCGATGTACAATTCACCGGGAATTCCCACGGGTACGGGCTGTAAATTTTCATCTAAAATATACAGTTGAGTGTTAGCAATTGGGCGGCCGATTGGGGTTTTTTTGCGATTGGCAATTTCGGCAAAACTCGACCAGACAGTCGCCTCTGTAGGGCCGTAAGCGTTAAAAAAACTGCGCCCGGAAGCCCAGCGTTTTACCACATCCAAGGAACAGGATTCGCCAGCACAGATAATTGTTTGCAGTGCGGGAAGTTCGGCGCTTGGAAGCACAGCTAGCAGCGAAGGCGGAAAGGTAGCGTGGGTAATAGCATTGTCCAGCAAAAATTGGATTAATCTTGTTCCCGGTAACAAAGATTCTTTCTGAGCCGAGTAAAGTGTGGCTCCGCTTCCCAAGGCCATGACAATCTCAAAAATTGAGGCATCAAAACTCAGGGATGCGAATTGCAAAACGCGGTGATTTGAATTTAAGTTAAAAGCTGATATTTGAGCTAATGCTAAATTGTAAAGCCCGCGATGTTCGATTAAAACGCCTTTAGGTTTTCCGGTTGAACCGGATGTGTAAATGACATAAGCCAGGTTTTGGGGTACAATATTTGTAGTTAAGTTAGTTGGGCTTTGTCGCGCGATAATTTCTGAGTCGGAGTCCACACAAACTACTGTATATTCCCCCTGAGTTAATTTTTTTGCTAAGTGCTGCTGAGTTACCAAAATCGACACGCCAGCATCTTCTAACATGAAGTTGAGGCGCTGTTGAGGATAATTTGGATCTAAAGGCAGATACGCTGCGCCTGCTTTGATAATGCCTAAAATTCCGACGATCGCATCTAAAGAACGTTCTACACAAAGACCAATTAAAACTTCGGGTTTCGCTCCCAATTGCTGCAAGTAACGTGCGAGTTTGTTGGCTTTGTTGTTGAGCTGGCGGTAGGTTAGCTGTTGGTTTTCAAAGACGGCGGCGACAGCATTCGGTTCGCGATCGACTTGCTCTGCAAATAGCTGATGGAAACACTGGTTTTGCGAATAATCTCTCTGAGTGTCATTCCAATCAATTAATAATTGGTGGGATTCTGGCGCTGTCAGCAAAGCCAACTCGTTGAGGCGCTGTTTGGGATTAGCAACAATCGCTGCGAGTAGCGTTTGAAAATGCCCCGCCATCCGCGCAATTGTGGCGCGATCGAATAAGTCCGTACTGTAGATAAATTGCCCGTGAATGCTTCCTGCATCTTCCCACAAGTTGCACTCTAAATCGAGCTTGGCACTTCCGGTGTCAAAGTCGAGGGCCCTGAAAGCAATTCCCGGCAATTCCAGCGCTGCTACAGGAGTGTTTTGCAGGCTGAAACTAATTTGAAACAGGGGATTGCGGCTCAATTCGCGATCGGGGTGCAATTCCTCAACCAGCTTCTCGAAGGGCAAATCTTGGTGCGCGTAGGCTGTCATGGCGACGTTTTTTACCCGATGCAATAGTTCCAAAAACGTCGGGTTTCCCGATAAATCGGCGCGCAGCACTAAACTGTTGACAAAAAAACCGATTAATGCTTCTATTTCGCTCAGGTTGCGATTGGCGATCGGCGTTCCTACTGCAATATCTGTTTGTCCTGTATAGCGGTACAGCAAAGTTTGAAAAGCTGCTAGCAAGGTAATAAATAAAGTCGCACTTTCTTGCTGAGTCAATAACTTTAACGCTTCGCTCAAAGCAGGTGATAATTTGATTGATTGTTTGGCGCCCCGGTAGGAGGGAACCGCCTGCCTTTGCTTGTCTGTGGGTAGATCGATCGCGGTAATTCCGTTTAACTGCTGGCGCCAATAAGCTAACTGCGTTGCTAATACTTGGCCCTGCAAATATTGGTGCTGCCATTCTGCAAAGTCTGCGTATTGCAAGGGCAGTGCTGCGAGGGGCGATAGCTCGTTTTTAACAAATGCCGTGTAAAGCGTTCCTAGCTCTCGAATTAGCACTCCCATCGACCAACCATCAGCTACAATATGATGTAAATTCAGCAATAAAATATGTTCGGTTTCACCCAGTTGTAATACAGTTACTTTGAATAACGGCCCGGCGGCTAAATCAAAAGGACTTTGTGCGGCATCAGTTATGAGTTGCAGCGCTGCGGTTTCCTGTTGAGTTGGCGAGAGATTTTGTAAGTCAATTTTGGGGATATATAAGCTGAGAGTCGGAGCAATAATTTGCACGATTTCTCCTTCCAACATCGCAAATGTAGTGCGCAAACTTTCGTGTCGTTGGACAATTTCGTTGCAGGTTTTTTCTAGGGCGATTGAGTTGAGAGAACCTGTTAAGTAAAGTGCGGTTGAAACATTGTAAAAAGGATTTCCAGGCGCGAGTTGATTGAGGAACCACAGTCGCTGCTGAGCAAACGATGCGGGGAAGACAAAAACTTCTGTTTCTTGCGGCATATTTCAATAAGGTTCAGATAATATCATGTCCGGTAATTACTCTCAATCAACAGGTTCGATCGTTCGGACTTTAGTCCTCTATTTAAAAAAACAAAATCGCCATCAAAAGGTTCGTAGTGAGGACTTTAGTCGGGTGCATCTTATTTTGGCAAGGGCGAAGCATTTCGGCACATAATTTATGAGTTAGAATCAGAGATTTACTGCCGAAATGCGAGAGCCCCTACGAGTATATTTGCAAAA
>NZ_JAUBOJ010000096.1:0-19211 GCF_036700185.1 Microcoleus sp. BM001215392
TGCACATCAATTTTGTTAATCGCATCCCCCAACTGCTTTTGGATGTATTGAGTCAGCGTCACCATAAAATCTAATTCAACTCCCGCAGATTGCACAAGTTTAGCCAAGCTAGCAAAATCTACCTTCAAAATCGAAGCACTAGATAACTTAAAATGAAAAGTATTGCTCTTATTTTGCACCAACATTGCTTTTTTAATCCGTTCTTTCAAATGCTCAACTTCCGAATCCAGCAATTTCCATTCAGGCAAAATTTCTTGATACCTTTTCCCCAATGCTGTTAAATCCTCACTCTCGGGTTCCGGCGCAATTTTCTTAGTAGTAGATTTTCGCCGCTGCTGTACATTAGAATTCAACCGCCAACTAGAAATATCCTCAACTTGCAAAGATGGATGAGTGATGAGTTCTCCTAACTGTTTTTGAATTTCTTTCGTCAGCGTCACCGGAAAATTTAACTCAATTCCCTGAGTTTGCGTCAGTCTCGCCAGTGTCATAAAATCAACTTTCATAGTTATCGAACTGGAAAGCTGAAAACAAGAACTATCTTTGAGCTTTTGCGCCATCATTCCTGCTTTGAATCGTTCTTTCACTTCAGCGATTTCTAAATCTAGCGGCTTCCACTGAGATTCTATTTCCTGATATTTTTCCCCCAAAAATACCAAGTTTTCCGTTGCGGGTTCGGGGTAAGATTGGGCAAGGATTTCTAGCAGGCGCTGATGCACTCTGGCTAGATAAACCGCGTCCATCTTGGCATATTCTAGCTGCTTCTGGGTCAGGGGACGCTTTCCCCAATCGCCGCTTTGTTCTGTTTTATCTACATAAGTAATGCCGCAAAGTGTTTCGATTAAGGTTTTGAGTTGTCGGTTGGGTAAGGGCAGAATGTAAGCTGGAATCTGTCTCGAAATTTTTAATGTACAAGTGACATTTTTGGCGTCATCATTACCCAAAAATCTGATGTCATAGCTGGCGCTGTGGAAGACTTTTTCAATATCTGGATTGACCATGATTTGGTTGATGAAATCTTTTGCCAATTCAGGTTTATCTAAGACATCTAGTATAAAAGTAGCATTTCCTGTCGCATCTGTGGAGTCAGCTAATACTTGAATCAACGATAATCTGGGGTTGGATTTATAGTCTGCTATCTCTGTGTCAACCCACAGGATTCTAGCTTGCGAAAATTTAGCGATGAGTGCTTTGATGTCGTTTGCTGCTGTTAAATAAGGCATTTTTACAAACTTTTGCTATTAATCTTAGGCTGATATTAAGCTATAGCAATTATCGTGTCAATTGTCAATGATTCCAGCGCTGGATACACGCAGACATCAGAAACCCGGTTTCTTCGTAGATTTCTCGTTACTAAACACAAAACTCGTAGAAACCGGGTTTCTAGCTTCAAAATCAGCCTGTGTGCAGTGCACACCCTACAAACTACTAACTTCCCCTAAAAACCAGTTACCTACTTCTGTATTGTCCGTCTGGCGACTGCGGCGCAAACCTTCCTCTAACAAAGCAACTTTTAACCCTGGCAAAATTTGAGATTCTGTCAGACGTTCGCTTCCCCGGTTAGCAATAATTTTAAAAGCAATAACTTGGGCTTTCTGTACGTCTACTACCCAATATTCAGACACTCCTAATTCTTCATAAATCATTCTTTTTGTGCCCAAATCGTCAACGAGAGAACTGTCGGCAATTTCGATCGCCAAATCTGGGGCTGCTGCGCTATCCAAATTTACTACAGAACTACCGCGAGGCGCCGTTTGCGCCCTCTCTCCGATGTAGTAACAAGCATCAGGTTGAGCACCTCTGACACCCGTTTTGGCATAGCTACAATTGACCAGCAGTCTCATTTTGATACCTTTGGCAATGCCAAATAAATTGATTAAGATGACAATAATTCCGTTATCATCAGCACGATCTGGCCCGACTGCTGCCATTTCAATCCTCAACAGTCCGTTATAGTAGTAGCATTTTGCGCGATCGTACTCCGGCTGTTTAATGATTTCTATATATTCATCCCAAGTCGCCGTAACCCAGGTATCAGTTAGCAGTTTGGCTTGGACTTGACTCATAATTACATCACCGAAAAAAATCTTTTACTTTTGAGGAAAGACTTCTGAGTAGGGCGATCGCATTTTAGCTTGATTCTTTAGTCCGCTTGGAGTGGACATCGTTTGTATAGACGCGGTTTCAACCGCCGATCGATCGCACTTTGAGGATTCAACAGTAGTAAGGTGCACCGCAGCGCACCCTACAAACCATTAACCTTTACTCTTCTGTCGCTTCCTCAGATTGCGCTTCTTCGGCTGATTCCTCACCCGCAGGTGGCACCAAAGCCACAGCTACGATGGAATCATCCTCATCCAAGCGCTGCACCCGCACGCCCGTTGCAGTACGCGATTGCGTGGAAATTGCACTCACAGCCTGACGGATAATAATCCCTCGGTTGGTAATAATCATCAACTCGTCATCTTCGTTGACAATTCGCAGCGCTGCTACCTGATCCTTACCTTTTTTAGACTTGAATTTAGTAGCAGTCAATCCCTTACCTGCCCGTCTTTGCAGGCGGAATTGAGACACTGGAACGCGCTTACCGTAGCCGTTGGTGGTGATTACCAACACGCTAGGAACTTCGCTGCTAACTGTGGCAATTTCTTCGGCATCTTCGCCTTCAATTTCCTCAGCATCCAGTTCTAATTCTTCGTCTTCTAATTCCACATCTTCAGCAATTTCGGCTCCTTCAAATTCCGATTCGCCCGTTTCTAACAGAGCAACTTCTGTTCCTTCCAATTCTGAATCTTCTGTATCAGCAATTTCGGCAACAATGGAACTTGGCAAAATGTCCATGCTGATCAACTCATCGCCCGATCGCAATTTCATTGATTTTACACCCCGCGTCGCGCGGCCGACGGGGCGCAACTGCTCGTGATTGGTGCGGAAGTGAATCGCCATACCTTGGCGCGTGCCGATGATAATGCTGTCGCCAACTTTTGCTCTCCGCACCCAGCGCAATTGGTCGCCTTCTTCTAGAGAAATCGCGATTAATCCGTTAGTGCGGATGTTGCCAAAAGCTGAAAGTGCGGTTTTCTTGATGTAGCCGCCGCGAGTCAGCATCACCAAATATTCTTCGCTAGTAAATTCGGTCACTGACACCATAGAAGTGATTTTTTCTTCTATGGGAATCGGCAGCAATTGTACCACGGGAGTGCCGCGGGCAGTCCGCGAACAAACGGGAATTTGATAAGCTTTGACAGAGTAAACTACGCCCCTGTCACTGAAGAACAAAACGCTGTCGTGATCGCAGCAGGAAAGGAAATGCTCTACTCCGTCATCTTCCTTCATTTTCGCGCCTGCTTTGCCGCGAGTAGCGCGACTTTGGGCCTCGAAAGTGCTGACAGGCATCCGCTTGATGTAACCTTGCTCTGTGATCAGAATAATTGCTTGTTCGTTAGCAATTAAATCTCTTTCATCGATTTCTCCTTCGGCGTGTTCGATGACGCTGCGTCTGGGAGTTGCGATTTTGGTTTGGATTTCGACTGCTTCGACTTCGGCGATTTCTAAGATGCGTTCCCGGCGCGCTAAGATATCTTCCAAGTCGGCGATTTTTGTTCGCAGTTCTTCGTGTTCTTGCTGGATTTTTTGCGCTTCTAAGGCTGTCAAACGCCGAAGCTGCATTTGCAGAATTGCGTCAGATTGCTGTTCGGAAAGACCGTAGTTATCGATCAATTCTTGTTTGGCTGCGGCGGAGTCAGCAGCAGCGCGAATTAGGTGAATAATTGCATCTAAGTTGTCTAGGGCAATTAATAAACCTTGCAGGAGATGATCGCGTTCTTCTGCTTTGCGGAGTTCGTATTGAGTCCGGCGAGTAATTGTCTCAATGCGGAAGTCTAGGAAGACATTGAGGAATTGGGAGAGCGTAAGTAGTTGGGGTTCCCCGTTTACTAGCGCTAACATATTGGCTCCAAAGTTGGCTTGGAGGGGTGTTTGTTTGTAGAGGTTATTGAGTACGACGCGGGGATAGGCATCGCGTTTGAGTTCGATCACGATGCGCATTCCGTCTCTGTCGCTTTCGTCGCGAATGTCGGAAATTCCATCTAATCTTTTGTCGTTGACAAGTTCGGCAATTTTCTCAATTAGCGCTGCCTTGTTTGTTTGGTAAGGCAATTCGGTGATAATAATTGCTTCTTTGTCGGGGCGGCCGACGTGTTCGATGGTTTCAATGCCGGCGACTCCGCGCATGGTAATTGAACCGCGCCCGGTTGTGTAAGCGTCGCGAATGCCGCCTCTGCCAAGAATTTGCCCGCCTGTCGGAAAGTCCGGGCCGGGAATGTACTGCATCAATTCGAGGTCAGTAATTCCTGGATTGTGGATTAGCGCTACCAAACCGTCAATGATTTCGCCCAAGTTGTGCGGCGGAATGTTGGTGGCCATCCCGACGGCAATCCCGGAGGAACCGTTGAGCAAAATTTGGGGGATGCGTGCGGGGAGTACGAGGGGTTCTTGTTGGGAACCGTCGAAGTTGTCGCCGAAATCTACTGTTTCGGAGTCGATATCGCGCAGCATCGAGTCGCTAGTCAGGGCTGTGAGGCGACATTCGGTGTACCGCATGGCAGCGGGCGGGTCGTTGTCAACGGAGCCGAAGTTGCCGTGGCCGTTGATTAGGCGTTCGCGCATGGAGAAATCTTGAGCCATCCGCACTAGGGCGTCGTAAACCGCTGTATCTCCGTGCGGGTGATACTTGCCCAGCACCTCCCCGACGACGCGGGCGCATTTGCGGAATGGTCGATCGGGTGTCAATCCCAATTCGTTCATGGCGTAGAGAATGCGTCGGTGAACGGGCTTGAGACCGTCCCTAGCATCTGGTAGCGCCCGACCGACAATTACGCTCATGGCGTATTCCAAGTACGATCGGGACATCTCACCACCCAGATCCGTCGGGATTATCCGCGACTCAGAGATACTCATAGGTTGAAAAACTCCGCTAAAACTTTAAATTTGACCGCTATAAATCCCAAAAATGCGATAAAATCGATTTGGATTCAGTAGAGTTGCCAAATATTGCAAATTACTCCTGAAATTATATCACAATTTGGCTTTAACTTTAGGGGAAAGTCGCCCGAAAAATTAATGGACGAAACCAGGAAAATTGGTGATTTGGCAGTTGGTGATTTAGTCATCAATTGGCAAAAGCTAGAAATATTTTTTAGGCGATCGGCTTTCATGCTTTGGTAACTTTTTTTGACGGTCATCTTAAAAATTAAAAGGCAGCATCAAGCACGCCAGCTTTAATGCGTGCTGTCCCCCCCGAGCGAGGGTTATATCAGCAAGGGAGCGGGGACAGCACGCATTAATAAAAAATGCCTTTTACAAAAATCAGAGGCTCCCAATTAAAATGGTTGCCCGATCGCAATTTAAATTTCACAAAGCCGAATACCGAATTAAAGCAAAATGAAAATCTAAAATATAAAAAATTAACTCTAAAATCTGCTGATGCTACCCGTCATCTACTCCCCCGATTTTTTGCTGCACAAGACTGGAATGCTGCACCCAGAGCGACCCGAACGTTTGACGGCGATCGCCAATGCTCTCAAAGCCGCTCCCTGGGCCGATCGCCTTGAGTGGCAACTTCCCACCCCAGTAGCGGAGCGCCAACTAGAACTGCTCTCGGCGATCAAAAAAGTTCACGCCCCAAGATACATCAAAGAAGTCGAACATTTGGCTCATCGTGGAGGCGGCTACCTCGACGGTGACACGCCAATTTCTGCTGAAAGTTATGACATAGCACTGCTGGCGGTGAGTGCTTGGCTCGATGGCGCCGATCGAGTCCTAGCCAGAAACGCACCGGCTTTCGTGCTGGCCAGACCCCCGGGACACCACGCCGAAAACAACCGCGCCATGGGTTTTTGCTTGTTTTCCAACGCTGCGATCGCCGCGAACTACGCCCTAGAACAGCCGGGAATCAACCGCGTCGCCGTCCTCGACTGGGACGTACACCACGGTAACGGCACTCAATCTTTAGTCGAAAACAACCGACAAATTGCCTACTGTTCCCTGCACCAATCTCCGTGCTATCCGGGAACGGGAGATGCTGACGAGCGCGGCGCCTACAACAACGTCCTCAACATTCCACTGTATCCGGGCGGCGGCATAGCTGAATACCTCAGCGCCTTTGAATCTCTTGTGGTGCCGTTTTTGTCAAACTTTGAACCGGATTTGTTGATTGTCAGCGCCGGTTACGACGCTACGGCGTCCGATCCGCTGGCGAGCATGAATCTGGCGCCGTCAGATTATGGTACTTTTACCGGATACTGCCTGCAAATCACTCGCCGCATCGTTTTTGGTTTGGAGGGAGGCTACGCGCTCCCAGAGTTGGCCGAGTCGGTGGTAGCGACTATTGACCGCTGCCTGCATTAGCCATCACAATTGGCACAATCACCGGCAACAGAAGCCGCTAAAACCGGATTCAGGGCTGTTGGGGCGATCGGCAAAGCTGAGATTTGCCGATCGTCCGATCGATCTTCTTCCCTCAAACCTCTCCCCTTTTCCCTCTTCCCTCTTCCTGACCTCCGCTACATCCGTCACACAATCCGTTGCCGAACTTCCTTCTGTGACAATCATCACCAATTTCAAAGATCCGAGTCACTCGATATTAAAGTGTGGGTCACAGATTCTTAGCCTAAAAATCACAGATTGTCAATGTTTTCGATCGCCTAAACAGTTGCTCGCACACAGCATACTAGAATTACAATGAGCCTGTAAAAATTTTATCTATCTCAATCAATTAGGAGGTCGATCATGTCAGTATCCCAGATGACACTCGAAGAATTATTCGGTCAAGTGATGTTTTCCAGCGTCGTGACCCGCCACGACCGGAGACAGCTCAGAGCCGCACTTTTAGAAAGAACGCTGAATGAAGATGAGTATGCCATCATCAACCGACTGCTGTACAACGTGCGCCGCGGTTGGGTAAAAATTGTTGATTAAACAAGCGACAGCCTGCTGGAATGCTGGGATTTAATACCCTTCAAGATTGGAGATTGCAGAGCCAGAAGCGCCAATGAATGAGGACAATCCCGGTTGAGAACGCAGATCGGCAGTTGTTTGGTTTTGGGAACTGGTTAACAGTAGAACTTGCCACTAGGGGAAGTTTTTCGTGTTTAATGCTTGACCCGAATGTTTAGGTGTTTGACATCACTACTAATGATTTAAATCGCGACAAACATCAGCCTATAGGTAGAGATAATTATAAAATAACAGGTTTCGGGTGCATCTCTACTTGTCGAAAAAAATGTGAGTTTTGAGTTGCTAAGCCAAAAGTTATAGCCAACTCAAAACTCATTATTTTGGGGAGGTGAAATCAAAGTTTGGAAATTGGGGAAAACTCAGGGATCTCGTCATCCAAAAGCGCGATCGAGTTGAGAGTTTTTTCAGCAGAGACGGAAAATTTATCGCGGAATGCCGTTTGCTGTCATGGCGATTGTGGTACCACCGCCATCAGAGCCAGTCGCAGAAGTCGATCGCACATTCGGGCAAATTAAGCCCCGAAGTGTCAAAATATTAACAACCAGTTCATAGTTAAAATATATGGCTCCCGCCGTTTTAATTGAAAATCTTCAGAAACGCTACGGCAATGTAGAAGCCGTTAAAGATGTTTCCTTCAAGGTAGAACCGGGGGAAATATTTGGTTTGCTAGGCCCCAACGGTGCAGGCAAAACCACAACCCTGCGGGTACTTTGTACATTGAGTGCGCCCGATCGCGGACGCATTGAAGTATCGGGAATTTCAGCAGTCAGCCAGCCGAGAATGGCCAGACAAAAACTCGGCTACGTCGCCCAAGAAGTCGCTCTCGATAAGGTGCTGACAGGGCGCGAACTCCTGCAACTGCAAGCAGCACTTTACCATTTGCCGCGCCCTACGATTAAAGGACGGATTGACAAAATGGTGCAACTCCTCGGTTTGGAGGAGTGGGAAAATAAAAAAACGGGCACCTATTCCGGCGGTATTCGCAAGCGCCTCGATTTAGCAGCAGGATTGCTGCACCAGCCGGATGTTTTGGTATTAGACGAACCGACTGTCGGGCTCGATATTGAAAGTCGGGTAGTGGTGTGGGATTTCCTGCGGCGGTTGCGGGAGGAAGGCACGACGGTGTTGATTACCAGCCATTATCTTGAGGAAGTCGATGCTTTGGCCGATCGCGTGGCGATTATTGACAAGGGTACGGTGATTGCACAGGGAACGCCAGAAGAGTTGAAAAATCGCGTCGGGGGCGATCGGGTGACTCTGCGGATTCGGGAATTTTCGCCGCTCGAAGAAGCCGAAAAAGCCCAAGCTTTAATGCAATCTCTGCCTTTCGTGCAAGAAGTAATTATCAACAGCGCCCAAGGTAACTCTCTGAATTTGGTGGTACACGCCCAAAGCGACGCCCTTGTCACGATTCAGCAAGCCTTGAAAGATGCCGGACTTCCTACTTTTGGGATTGCTCAGTCTCGCCCGAGTTTGGACGATGTTTATTTGGCTGCTACGGGCAAAACTTTGTTGGATGCGGAGCTGGCTGCTGCTAGCAACCGCGATCTCAAAGCGGAACAAAAGCAGGCTATGCGGTCTTAACGGACAGGCGGGAAGTCCCGCGCTCTACCGCAGGGCGTGAGCGTCGGGATGAAAGCCGAGCGAGGTGAGGAGTCCGAGGGGCCCACAAGCTAGTAGGCGTAAGCCATAGAGAGATGGGCCCCTCGGCGGCGAGACGAGCAAACTCCTTGCATTTTCTTTGTATATCAGCTATAATATTATCAGCAACCTTGGTTAATGATAATGTATCAGGCTTACAAGTTCCGACTAGATCCGACAGCCGAACAGCAGCAGTATTTTGCTGGTGCTTTCGGCTGTTCGCGTTGGTTTTGGAATTACAGCCTAAATATGAGTCAGGAAACATACAAGGCTACGGGTAAGGGGCTAAGTCGAGGTGCCATCCAAGGCTTGCTGCCTCAGCTAAAAATAGAATATCCTTGGCTGAAAAAAGGGGCTTACTCGCAATCTCTACAGGTTGTGGCGCTAAATCTGTCTGTTGCCTACCAAAACTTCTTTGAGAAAAAAGCTGGATTCCCTAGCTTCAAATCAAAGCACGGTCGGCAATCTGTCAGCTATCCTCAGAATGTCAAAGTTGGTGAAAAGTCTATCAAGTTGCCTATCATTGGTGAAGTGAATTGCAAAGTTCATCGCACTTTTGATGGCACAGTTAAGACTGTTACCATATCCAAAAACCCAGATGGAAAGTATTTTGCTTCTATCTTGGTTGATAATGGCATCAAGAGTGCAGATGTTACTACGGGTGACAAAGCGATTGGCTTGGACGTGGGATTGATTGATTTTTGTGTAACTAGTGATGGTCGTAAGTATAAAAACCCTCGTCACCTCAAGAAACATAGCAAAAACCTCAAACGCAAACAGCAAAAACTCAGTCGTAAACAGAAAGGAAGTAGCACTAGAAACAAAGCTAGAAGATTAGTGGCTAAAGTCCACTCTAAAATCAAACGTGTTCGCGAGGATTTTCTGCACAAACTGTCCCGCAAGATAGTAGACGAAAACCAAGTTATTGCAGTAGAAGATCTAAATGTCAAAGGTATGGTACGCAATCACTGTCTAGCTAAAGCAATTAGCGATGCTGGGTGGGGGATGTTCGGAACAATGCTCAAGTACAAAGCAGAAAAGGATGGGAAAACCTATATTGAAGTTGACCGATTTTTCCCTAGCTCTAAAACTTGTAATAGTTGCTTGCACAAAGTATCCGAGATGCCTTTGGATGTTCGTTATTGGGATTGTCCTAAATGTAAATCTCGAAACGATCGCGACGTAAATGCGGCAAAAAATATCAGAGATGAAGCCTTGCGGTTTTTGGCATTAGGAACTAGTGCTGCTGCCAGTGGAGGGAATGTAAGCCGTGGTGGCAAGATTTCGGTCTTGTCGGACGCTGTTCCCCTTGAAGCTGGAAGCCCGCTCTCTACCCGATAGGGTGAGAGTCGGGTAGTTCACCTAAATTCGCGCTAAGCTGAGAATTAAAATATACTTGCGCTGCCATTTATGAAATTTCGAGCTATCAGCCTTTTTTTTGCTACTTGTGCGATCGGAATTTTTAGTTTGGTATTCACTCCACCTGCTTGGGCTCTGACACAGATTAAACTTTCGGATCTTTCTTATCACGAATGTCCGGCCGAAATGGCAGAAGGAACAGTCACCAGTGGCAGTTCTATGGAAGCTACTTGCTTTTTGATTACTGGGAAAGCTGAAAATACTAGCGGCAAACCTGTTGTTAATGCTGATATTTTCGGACGTATTTATGATGCAGATGAAAATCCGGTAATGCAAAACAGGACTCGCTTGGGATCTATCGAAGAAGTTCCTCCCGGAATTAGCGATTTTCAGCTCAGAATTTCGGTTGCAGCCAATCAACGAACACCGTTGCAGCTCAAGCAGTTTAAAGCTACAGGTTTTACTGGCGTGGTTCGCCGCTAAGCAAACAGTGTGAGATTTGAGATTTTACGGTGGTTGAGTTGCTTTCAATTTCTCAACTCTCATCTACGACAAACTCCCCGGTGCAAAAGCCGGGGAGTTCACCTGAAAATCTCAAATCTCAAATTTAGTTGCCGGCTATATCTGCCAGCAGTTTAGGCTAGATGCTCAAAAAATTAAGCTTTTTTAACTAAAAAGCGGTTTGCAAGCTGCTCAAAAGACCGATCAGAAATTCCGAGCCAAACTGAAGTACAAAAAACGCAATCAGCGGAGAAAAGTCAATCCCTCCTAAGGGGGGAATAATGGATCGGAATAAATTTAAGTAAGGATCTGTTAACTGACTCAAAATCGAAAAGGGGGGGTCGTACCAATTGATATTGGGGAACCAGCTTAACAGCACTCTACAAATCATTAGGAATACATAGATTTGCAGGAACGTGGACAGCGTGGTTGCCAAAAGGCCTATGGAATAACTCATAAATTTCGGTTGTAGTTTGAGTAAAGTTTACAGACACTTTAACTTTAAGTTTAGCATAGCTGCGGGAGAGGGAAGGCCCAGAGGATAGAGGAGAGCAATTTTGTGGTTCCTTGTTTTTTTTGCCTTCGTTTTTAATGGGAAAGATCGACAGAGAAGTATGCTAGCTCGATCGCCCGCATCCATCTAACAGACTAATCTACAATCTTAAATGGATTCAGGAATCTTCGGCGATCGAACGGCTGCTGTGGGGCTGCGCGTTCCCGTTTACGTCACCCAGTTGCAGCCGCACGTCATCAATGGCCTGATTTAGCTGGGCAATTTTATCTTCCAAACTCAGCCTTGCTACTTCCATCCCTTCGGCTTCGAGTTTACTGGCTTTTCTGTTGCGCAGCTTTCTGGCTTTTGCGTCTGAAGGTTCGCTCAGCAAAGCTTCAGCGGCGCGCCGCGACAGCACCGCACCCAAAACTGCACCCACCAAGCCCCCAACTGCGGCTCCCGCAATAAATCCGCCTGTAAAACCCTCTCGATTGCTCATGGCTCAACTCAACTGCGCGATATTTCCTTGATTTGTCTATTTTGACATTCTCTGGAGCGATCGACTTGGAGAGGATTTGAGATTTGAGATTTGAGGTTTTAGATTGAAATACGATCTCGAAAAACGATCCGCCAACACAAAGCCCACAAAGGCATCAAGTCGGTTAATTTCCAGCTCAGGCGATAATTCCGACTTCGGAGTTGAAGCGAATCATTTCCAAAGATCGATCGCCATAAAGGTCTTCGATGTGCTCCTTGCAGCAGTCGATCGCAAAATCGTTCAACTCGGCAGGCTCAACCCCGTACATATCCTGAAACACTTCCTCGTCTACCCGACAAAAGCGCGGGCGATCGGCATAAATTCCGCATTCTCTGGTTTTTTTGTCAAAATTAATACACCAACCGTCATCTCCTACTATGCTCAAGTAGAGCGCTAATTCGTCTGTAGATAAATACTCGTCTAAGTCAGGGCGTTCTGTTGGGTCTAGGTAACAACAAGCACCGCACTGCTTTACGCAACGCCAAGTAGCCATAATTAGATTTTAGATTTTAGATTTTAGATTTGGAGCATTATCTGGAAAATGCCCAAATTTAAGAGAGATTAAAGCCTTTCAAGTATACCAAGTGCCAGCGCCGCAGGAGGACTTCGCGAAAAGACGGTTCGATTTTTGATTGCGAACACTCTCGGGAAAAGGCATCAAGCCCTGGTTCCTGTAAAGATGACCGTTTTATGCTTGGGGCTGGCTCCTGGCTGCGAGTGTTAGTATACCCTTAACTAACATTTGTGCAAGTATTGGCAGTAAAGTTTAATTAGCATTCGCTCTCAACCCAATGAGAAGATAGACACTAAATGCACTACTGCCCATGTCAGACTCTGAAGAGAAAATCATCTCACTGCGAATTTTTACATCTGAATTGCTAAGGAACGAATGTGAAGTACCCGACTCTGATGCTACGCATACAGAGCGGGCTTCCAGTTTCATCGGTCAATGCCACGTTAGGGAATCTCTCGCGAGAGTTCGTACCGAGTACGATGATGGTCTTACTTGTCCTCCGGAGGTTTGGTACACGCGCTGCGACCCTGACTCACGTAGCAGATTGCTCTACTACCCTGGCAGCAACCCTGCTTCCCAAGGTTGTGGATTTTAATTCGACAAACGCATCTTGGATTTACGGAAATCTCCGACCAGCAGAACTTGTTTCTTTCCCGTTGCTCATGCTCGTTCCAGGGCGTAAAGCCTTTTGTTTTCAGCCATGCGGGTGGGTCAACGACCATCTGTACTATACCAAGTTTTCTCGCTGCGTTTCTAAGAGATTGGCATTTCTTCATCGATGCCAATTCCTGATGAAGCGTTGCTTCATGTCGGTCAAGGCATCAATTCAGAAATGCCCTGGCTTTCATCCCGACGCTGAATCAAAGATTACAGCGCGGGACTTCCCGCCGAATCGTTAAAGCCGCTTGTGCAAGGCAAGGAAAAAACATGAGCCAGGTTGTCACGGACTTTGCAAGGGACTACGTAGCAAAATACGGAGCCATCCCTAGCCCCGCACCCACCGAAACCAAACCCCCGTCGGCAACTCAGGCTAGGCGGAGTAAGAAAAAAGAGGAATAACACCATGATAAGAGCCCAAATAATCCCCAAAACATTCACTTTTGACGAGTTCGCAGCCTGGTATCCAGAGAACTCAGTTCACCGCTACGAACTACACAATGGAGTAATTGTCGAAATGCCTCTAGGAACTGGTGACCACTCGGCCGTAGCGGGATTTATTTCTGGCGAAGTGTTTTTAGAGATTCGGCAGCAACAACTGCCCTACCTCGTGCCGAAAGAGTACCTGCTCAAACCCATTCGTGATGAGGCAGGTTATCAGCCCGATGTAATTGTCCTAGATCAAACATCTCTGGCAAAGGAACCGCGCTGGAAAAAGGAGTCCATCATCACGATGTGTTCTTCGGTGCGGCTGGCTGTGGAGGTAGTCAGCACGAACTGGCAAGATGATTACCATTTCAAATTTGCTGATTACGAAGAAATGGGCATCCCTGAATACTGGATTGTGGACTATTTGGGTTTAGGCGGCCGCAAGTTCATTGGTAATCCCAAACAACCCACCCTTTCAGTTTGCCAGTTGGTAGATGGGGAGTACGAGGTAAAGCAGTTTAGGGGCAATGACAGAGTTGAATCGCTGGCTTTCCCAGAATTGAGGTTAACTGCCGAGTTGATTTTTCGGGCCGGTTTGCCTCCAAGCAAGCCGATCGATCAACCGGGCTAGTTGCGATCGCCCAAAGTCAGGGTTTTTTAGCCGAATTTGCGATCGCCCGCAGGTCGATCGTTCTTTACATTTTGTTGAATTTTGTAAACTTCCTTAAAAAATAGGGCCGATCGCCCGGTAAAATCAGAAGCGGATTTTCTAATTCAACAATCTAGACTTAATCACTACAGTCAGGAGGACAAATGGACTTTATAACGGATCTTTTTAACGGCGGGGGCCCTGTCAGCTTGCAACTCATTGTTCAGGTAGCTTTACTTGCAGCAGTCGTGCTTTCTGGCCCGATCGTGATTTTTCTGTTGGCAGCTAAAGGCGGCGATCTGTAATTATAGCACGGCTGGCGATCGATATTTGGGAGTTTTGGGTTTTAAATGTGATGCAGAATTGCCAAAGCTCGATCGCCACTCAAGTCAATTTTAGATTTTAGATTGTAAATTGACTTGCAGCGCAGTAAATCTGCGACGTTGAATTTTGCTCTCAAATTGTGGATTCGATCCTAACCTTCGTGTTGGGGGCTTGTACCTGTTTTTGGGCAGACTAATTTTCCCTAATTTTCACCGCGATGAATTAGATTTGCCAGAAAGAATTGGTTTAAAGCCGGAACACGAGTGAGGGAGAAATTAAAATAAGACTATTCATTGCTTCAATCCTCCGACTTCCAGGTAGAGGTAGCTGTCAACTGTCAACTGTCAACTGTCAACTGTCAACTGAAGATCGAATACCGAGGGCGTGTTTGGCCGTTTGAATCAAATTCTCAAAAAAAGGTAGAGATACATCGACTTCCCTAGCATCCTGGCGGGAGTTACCCAACAAGCCGATGCTTTGTCCAGGCGCAACAGCCAAAACTTGCCCTTGAGAATTGCGAATTCTCAATTCCTCTTGAGAACCGGCGGGAGACAGACTGCAAGAATAAGTGCGATCGCAATAATCAAACTCAACTTTTCCGAACACCGACGGCCTCGAACTAGCAGCACTTGCCGGCAAGCGGACACCCAACAACTCTAACTCAACCGAAGTCTTGCCATTAAAACTATTTTCCCGCAAGCGGTAAGCAATATCAACCCGCCGAGGCAACGGAAAATATTCGCCCCAACGCCACGCAATCCCCTTCACACTAGCCGAACCTTTGTCATCTTGAGTTGCAGTTAGTTTAACGTGACCTCCTTTACCAACAATTTTCTGTTCAGTGATGCAAACATTAGGCGTCCAAAATACCGGAGCCTTATTTTCAATCCCGCAAGGTTCCAGAGCATCAATTTGTCGGTAAAGATCCAGATTAATCTCCGCCAAATCTGCTCGCACATCTACCGAAACCAGCGGCTTGAGGTGTTCTGGCTGCAAACATTGATTGGCAAAAACTGATAGTTGACTGCCGAATTGTTCGAGATTCTTGGCAGGCATCGAAAAACCGCCAGCCGCTTTATGTCCGCCAAATTTAGTTAATAAATCCGCGCAAAAATTCAGCCCGTCAAATACATTAAATTCAGGAATTCCCCTCGCCGAGCCGCGGATGATATTACCAGTTTTGCCTCCCTCATCCTCAAAAGTACCGATAAAAACTGGTACGCCGTAACGTTCCAGCAACCGAGATGCTACAATCCCAATCACCCCGTGGTGCCAACCCGGTTGTACGACAACTAAAACTCGTTCCTGCTGCAAGTCGATCGCACTTTGTTCGCACCAAGCAATTGCTTCTTGCTCAATTTCCTGGCACAACTCCTGACGGCGCTGATTGATTTGTTCGCACTGCATCGCGTTTTTGAGTGCCAATTCGCGATCGTCCGTTGTGAGCAACTCTATCACAATTTGAGGGTCAGCCAGCCGCCCCACAGCATTAATCCGCGGGCCCAGCCGAAAACCAATATCTTCAGGTTTTAAGGTATTGTTAGCTTGACTTTTTGAGTTAAAAAGAGGTAAACTTTCGGCACTTGGCGCCTGCACTCCTGCCACCTGAATCAAAGCCTGAACCCCCGCCAATTGCGAATGAGGTAAAATTCGCAAACCCCGCTTTACCCAGCGGCGGTTAACTCCAGTCAAAGGTGCTAAATCTGCAATAGTTCCTAAAGTAAATAACTCCAGCAGCGGATTCACCAACCCGCCAACTTTTTTGAGATCCTGAGCCAAAGTAATCGCCAAAACATAAGCAACGCCTACCCCAGCTAAACCGCGATAGGGCGAAGATTCGGCAATTAATTTCGGGTTGAGAATAGCATCAGCAGGCGGCAGTTTTGGCGGCAAATCGTGGTGGTCTGTAATAATAACTTTGACACCGAGTTCTCGCGCTCTGGCAACGGGCCCGTAGGCTGCAATCCCGTTGTCTACCGTCAGAATCAGAGCTACACCTTCGGCGTGAAATTCTTCTACAATGCGATCGTTAATCCCGTAACCTTCGTGCATCCGGCTGGGAATAGCATAATCGACATTGGCGCCCAAAGCCCTCAGAACTCGCAGCAACAAAGCCGTGCTCGTCATCCCGTCAGCATCGTAATCGCCGCAAATCGCAATTTTCTGCCCTGCGGCAATCGCCTCCCGCAACAATTTGACACTCGCCGCCAAATCGGGAAATTCATCTAGCGGCGCGGGCAAAACCAGAGATTCCGGTTCGATAAACCCTTGCACTTCTTCAACAGAATCGATACCCCGATTGATTAGTACCTGTGCTAGCAAGCATGACAAACCGATTTCATTGGCAAACTGTTCGGCTTGCTGTGGTTGAGGCGAATAAATCTGCCACCGTTGGTTCGGCAATCGGGGAGAATGCGGGGGTAGAGATGTCGGTAGCTCTTGCACGGAAGCTGAGGTCTAAACATACATAACCAATATTACTCAATAAAGTGCATCAGTCAATTTTTGATTGGTGATTTTTCAATTTGAGATTTTATTTATCTCCTAAAGATGATTTTTTTGGTTAAAATCCGAAGGTTGTCTGTAGGAAAGCTTTTTTCACAGGAATACAGCCCAAAAATGGTTTAATCCGCTATTGGTATGGGTTAATTGCTGAGGTTGTACCCTACAGATAGATTACGTGTAACTTTTGTTTCGGAAGCTCTCACAGCGGCCAAATAGGGATACCAGCGCCCGATAGGAGTCGTGGAGAGCCAAAAAATTAGACCAACGCTCCAACCCCGAGATTGATTTCTGGAGTCAATCGAAAATCGAAGATTGACTTTGGGCGCAGAGGGCGAATTTAATTTTATCAGGAGACTTACATGAATGTCGATCGACCGACTTGGTTTAAAATTGCATTACAGGTTCGGGGTTCTGTCATTCCCTCAATTTTGCCCCGGGTTTTGCTGTGCGGCAGCTTTGGAGTTTTTATTGCCCTGCTGCACTTTTTCAAATTTCCAGTTTCCTTGCCAATTTTGTCGAGCATTGTGCCGAGTATTGTGCTGGGTTTACTGTTAGTATTTCGGACAAATACAGCCTACGATAGATTTTGGGAAGGTCGGAAAATTTGGGGCAATTTAATCAACAATGTCCGCAATCTGGCGCGTCAGATATGGGTAGCAATTGAGGAAAAAGACCCGGAAGATATCGCACGAAAAAAGTCAACGCTGCGCCTGTTGCCAGCTTTTGCAGTAGCGATGAAACTCCATTTACGGCAACAATCAGTAAATTCAGAATTGGAGCCGTTAATCTCCCCATCGCAGTACCATAAACTTAAGTCGATGAACAATCCACCGCTAGAGATTGCCTTTTGGATTGACGATTATTTGCAGGAACAGTACGAGCGCAAGTGCCTTGATGTCTATCAGTTAACTGCTATGAAACAGTTGGTCAACTCTATGATTGATACATTAGGCGGCTGTGAGCGGATTTTGAAGACGCCTATTCCTTTGGCCTACGCTATTCACCTGAAACAGTTATTGTTACTTTACTGTTTGGCGCTGCCTTTTCAAATGGTGAAAGATTTGAGTTGGGGAACAGGCCCAGTTGTGGCTTTAATTAGTTTTACGTTGTTCGGCATCGAAGAAATCGGCATTGAAATCGAAAATCCCTTCGGACTCGATGCCAATGATTTACCTTTGGACAATATTTGTGCTACCATGCAGCGCAATATTGACGATTTAATTACTTTATCCCCTAGCGTTCACGGTCGCGTGAAAAATAGTCATTAGTCATTAGGCATTAGGCATTAGTAACGGTAGGGTGCGTCCCCGTTGAAAATTCATGAAAAAAATAGATATTCCAGCGAGTGACGCACCTGTGCCTACATGATTGAGTCAACAAAGCCAGTAATTTGATTAAACAAGATTGCATAAATCTTTGATTAATAGAGAAACCGCAGATGAAAGGCCGATAAACACAGATGCAACACGGATATCTTCAAGCATTGAGAGTGAATGAGTGGCAGAGGTCAATTGTAGCAAAATTTGTGAGAAATTGTCTGATATTAATTTCTAGCAATCAACCGCATTAACCCAGCCAAGACCAACAATAAAGGCGTCAGCCAATCTCCCCAGCGCACGTACAAAGTCCGAGTTTTGCGCCGATAAATAGTAGCATCTTGGACTTCATAGGTATTAATTCCGGACTTCCAAACAGTCTCGCCGTGCGGATTGACAAAAGCAGAATAACCCGTATTAGTTGCGATCGCAGCCCATCTATCCGTCTCAATTGCGCGCATCACATCCAAAGCATGATGTTGAGCGAGCATCGGCGGTTTGTAATGGGCATTATTGGAAGCTGTGAGCATAAATTCGCCTCCCTGGGCCGCCTGATATCGGAAAACTTCAGCAAAGGCCGAATCGTAACAAATCCCGACAATGGCGCGGCCAAAGGGCGTATCAAACAATTGTTTTGAGTTCCCTGGTACTAAATGAGCATCTAAGGGAGACAGCCGATTGATAATGCCGCCTAAGATTTCGTAAAAAGGGATGTATTCGCCTAAGGGCACTAGCTTGAGTTTATCATAGCGGCTGATAATCTCTCCAGTGCGATCGATCGCCAATAAGCTATTAGTGATACTGTTCTCTTGCTGTCCGAATCCCCCAACCCAAGCTAGGACACCACGTTGGAGAATAGCTTGATAAAAGGAAAGAGTCGAACGCTGATAGTCGTTTGTCCAGATAAAAGGCAAAGCTGTCTCTGGAAGTAACACAGCATCAACTTTTCTATCTGCTAACTCCTTATATCCAGCCGTGTAACCTTCCAAAGCGCGGCGCCAACCACCTGAGTCAAACTTAATCTCGTTAGGAATATTACCTTGAATTATCCCAATTTTCAATGCTGTTCCCGCCTCTTGAATTAACGGGAAGTTGTACAAACTCCAGCCGACAATATGCAAAACTAAAAACAAACTCGCAGGGAAAACATAAGCAATCAAACTATTGTTTATGACTGCTGAACCCTTGCTTCTTCTTTCCTTCTGCTTCAATCCATCCGTTACATCCGTTACACAATCCGCTGCCGAACTTCTTCTTTCCTTCTGCTT